>JBEIQK010000898.1:0-2500 GCA_040376505.1 Alphaproteobacteria bacterium
AGATCGGGGCCGAGCAGGCTCGCCGAGGCCTCGATGGCGAGCTGAAACCAGAGGACCGCGTGATCGGGCGCACCTTCTCGGGCGGTGAGGTGCCCGCGCACCAGGGCGTCGCGGGTGCACAGGCCTTCGGGGAGGGGATCGGGCAGGCCGGCCAGGGCGCCGATGGCCTGCGGGAGATCGCCCCGGCGCAGCGAGGCCATGGCGCGCTCGAGCATCACCTCGGGCATCAGGGCGTGGCTGGCCAGCCCGGCGGCCTCGAGCAAGGAGCGATCGACCCGCGGCTCGGCGCCGTCCACATCGGCGCCCAGGCGGGCGTGGGCGAGGTACAGGCGGGCGCGGGCCTCGGCGGGCACCGTCACCTCTTCGGTGAGGCGGGCGGCGAGCCGGTCGAGCAAGGGCCAGGCATCGGCGGTGGGGTTGGACTCGGTCCAGCGCAGGGCGAGCTCGACGGCCCGGCCGAGGCGGTTGGCGGCGAGGAGCAGCTTGACCTCGGCGGGGCCGGGCTCGGGCTCTTGGAGGGCCTCGGCGAGGCCTTCGAGGAGGCGGCTGCGCTCGGGGGCGCGCAGGCCTTCGCGCAGGAAGAGGGAGATCAACCCCACCTTGAAGGAGACGAGCTGGGTCTCGGCGGAGACCTCGACGAGGCGCTGCTCGACGAGCTCGCCGCAGACCGAGGCCGCCTTTTCGGCCGACATCGCCAGGGCCGCACCCAGGAAGCGCAAGGAGGCCGGTGACCCCCAGATCGACAAGGCCTGGGCCATCGAGAGGGCGGCGTCGCTGAGGTCGTCGATGCGCAGGTTGAGCTGCTCGCGCAGGTGGGCCGGGATCACCACCCGTCCGCCGCTGCGGTCGCGCCAGGACACCCGCTCGCCGACGCCGCGGACCCGATCGATGAGCCCCTGGCGCACCATCGCGTTGACCACCTCGACCACCGGGCCGGGGAGGCCGCCGGTGGCCTCGAAGACGCGCCGGCCCAGGGCCGCGGGGGGCTCGCGCATGCCGAGCATCGCGCCCACCAGCGTAACGACCTCGGTGGCGGAGATCGGCCCCAGCGCGATGCGGCTGGCGTCCAGGAAGGTGGCCCGGAGCGGGCCGAGGGGGCGATCGGCGTCTTCGTGGGCGGTGCCAAAGAAGGCCACGGGCAGGCCGCGGCGCACACACTGGGCGCGCAGCTCGCCCACCACGCTCAGGGTCTCGGGGCGGGCCCGATCGAGGTCGAGCAGGCAGAGGAGCAGGGGCCGGCCGTCGGCCTCGATGCGGTGCTCGAGGATGTGCAGGGCGACGGTGTACCAGGCCGGGTTGTCCTGGGGCGAGGTCGCGAGGATGGCGTAGTCGACGCTCTTGTCGGGGGCGGGCAGCCCACGGGCGGCCTGGCGGATGGCGTCGGTGAGGCCGTTGTGGCCGGCGCCGCCGCTGAAGGGCGCCTGCAGGGTGCGCCAGCCGAGCTCGGTGCCATCGGTGGCGGCTTGGGCGACGAGCCGCTTTTTGCCTGCGCCCTCGGGCCCCACCACCAGCACCATGGCTCCGGGGCGGGCCCGGCTGAAGACGGCGCGCAGGGCGCCCAACTCGGCGCGGCGGCCGATGACCTCGGGGGCCGACAAGCCGATGGAGACGTCGAGGTTGCCGTCGCGCTCGTCGCCCAGGCCCTCCAAGGCCTCCACCACCAGCTCGGCGCTGGCGGGCCGGTCTTCGGGTTGCAGGGCCAGCATGCCCATCACCAGCGCGCTGACGCTGGGGGGTACGCCGGCCGCGATCTCGCCGGGCGGCTTTAAGGGGGTGCTCTGGATGAGGTGCAGCACCTCGGCGGCGGTCTCGCCTTCAAAGGGGCGCTTGCCGGTGAGCAGGCGGTAGAACAGTACGCCCAGCGAGTAGATGTCGGCCCGGGCATCCATCGCGCCCCCGGAGAGCTGCTCGGGGCTGGCGTAGGCGTGGGTGCCCACGAATTCGCCCGGCCGCGTGATCTCCTCGCTGCGGTCGTCGAGCATCACGGTGCCGAAGTCGACCAGCTTGATGCCGCCGTCGCGCCCCACCAGCACGTTGGCGCTCTTCAGATCGCGGTGCAGCATGTTGTGGCGGTGCAGGTAGGCCAAGGCCTCGGCCACCCCGCGCACCATGCGGATCACCTGGCTGGTGCGCCGCGGCGTGCCCGGCCGGCCGCAGCTCTTGGCGTAGACCTGGGCCGGCACCCCGTCGAGCAGCTCCATCAGCACGTAGGGCCGCCGATCTTCGGCGAGCCCGTAGCGGAAGACCCGCACGATGTTGGGGTGGTGGATGCGCGAGAGCACGAGGTACTCGCGATCAAAGCGCGGCCCGGCGAGGCCCTTCTGGGTCAGCAGCTTGAGCGCGTAGCGCTGGCTGCTGGCCGGGTCTTCGACCTCATAGACGGAGGCCATGCCGCCGCGCGCGATGGCGCGCACAACTCGGTAGGGGCCGATCGAGGATGGCAAGGGGGCGGGCGCAGTCTCAGACACGGAGCGAAGAATAGCGCGGCGCGGTGCCTCGG
>JBEIQK010001054.1:0-1877 GCA_040376505.1 Alphaproteobacteria bacterium
GCTCTCCTCGGGGGTGCTGGTCTCCTCGGAGGGGCTGGGGCGGATCGCGGCGGGCAGGCGAAACCAGAAGGTGGAGCCCTGGCCCGGCGTGCTGCTCACGCCCAGGTCGCCGCCCATCAGCTCGACGAGGCGGCGGCTGATCGCGAGGCCGAGGCCGGTTCCGCCGTGGCGGCGGGTGGTGGTGGCGTCGCCCTGGCTGAAGGGGAGGAAGAGCCGGGTCAGGGCCGCCTCGGAGAGGCCGATCCCGGTGTCGGTCACCGCGAAGCGCAGGAGGGTGCTCTCTTCGTTGGTCTCCTCCGCGGTGACCCGCACCGTGACGCTGCCGGTCTCGGTGAACTTGATGGCGTTGCCGATCAGGTTCATCAGCACCTGGCGCACCCGGCTGGGGTCGCCGACGACGACCCGCGGCAGATCGGGAGAGAGATCGACGATGAATTCCAGGTCGCGACCATGGGCCTGGGGCGCCAGTAGCTCCGCGACGTCCTCCACCGCCTGGGCCAGCTCAAAGTCAATGGTCTCCAGCTCGATTCGGTTGGCTTCGATCTTCGAAAAATCGAGGATCTCATTGATGATCGTGAGGAGGGCTTCTCCAGACCGGTTGATCGTCTCCACCTGCTCGCGCTGCCCGGCGCTGAGGGGAGAGTCGAGCAGGAGGCTGGCCATGCCCAGGACTCCGTTCATGGGGGTGCGGATCTCATGGCTCATGTTGGCCAGAAAGTTGGTTTTGGACTGGTTGGCCGACTCGGCGCGGTCTCGGGCCAGGGCCAGCTCCTCCACCACCCGCTGGATGTGCGCCTCCAGCTCGATGGCCCGCAGGCGCTGCTGAATCGCCGCTGCGATGATCGTGCCCAGGCCGACCACCAGGGTGATTTCGAAGAAGGCCAGCCGCTGATGCGGCAGCACCACCGAGGCAGGCATCCAAGAGGTGCTCTGCAGCTTGCTCATCACCAGGATCCAGCCCAACGCGGCGATGCCCCAGTAGATCGCGTTCCAGCGGTTGGGGTGCGTGCCGGCGAGGGTGGGCACCAGCAGGGCCCAGATCATCGCCGGCCCCGTCAGTCCGCCGGTGTAGAGCGACAGGCAGAAGGCGATGGCAAAGAGTGTGGCGGTGAGGACCTGCAACGCGACGCCGCCCAGCCCCGGTCGCCGCGCCAGGAACCAGGCTCCGCCAAAGACCAGGGCCCCGCCCGATGCGGTGTAGACAAGGGGCGTCCAGTCCATCGAGCGATACACGAAGGCGAACAGAACAGAGGTGACAACACCGATCAACGCGCCGTCGCGCGCCATGCGCCCGAGATCTTCGGTGACCCCGCCAGCCGGCATCTCGATCACCGAGGGCACAGAGAACATCGGAGCGGGCATCGGGGCTCCTCCCGCCCGCTCTTCGGCGCGCTCGCGCCCGCCTTGACCCCCAATGGGCCGCAGCCGCGACCCAAACACAAACGCGCCACCGAAGTGGCGCGTTGCGGGGAGGGGAGCCCTTACTTGGGCGACTCTTTCTTGATCACCTGCAGGCGGTACTTGTTGAATCCCTGGGCGCCTGCCGTGTAGAGCACGGCCATCAGCATCTCGTAGGGGGTGTCTTCGTGCGCCACCAACAGGATCGCCGACTCGTCATCGGTGCGACCCATCTTGGACTTGAGCACGTCTCCCTTGCGCTTGATCGCGTCGAGCGGCTCGACGAGCTGCTGGATCAGGCGATCCTTGCCGAGTGTCACGTCGGCCACCTTGGCCACCGAGTTGCCATCCACGAAGATCTCGGTCTGCGAGACCGTGATGGTGATCGATGGACGCAGGGTCGCAGCAGAGGTCGAGGTGGGCGGCTTGAGATCCGGGGGGAGCGACGAGGGCTCGATGGCGAAGCTCTGAATCAAGAA
>JBEIQK010001075.1:0-1801 GCA_040376505.1 Alphaproteobacteria bacterium
GCGCGCGCCTTCCCCAGTTGTACGAGGCTCCAGCGCAGCAGCGGCGGGCGCGCGAGTTGGAAGGGCCGACGGCCCTCGGACTCGGAGAGGGCGAGCAGACGGCGGTCTTGCTCGGCGGCCGGGAGCCCCGTCAGGTCGTGGACATCCAGGGGGATGTCGACCCAGGGGAGCACACGCAGCCGGGTCTCGCCCTCCACGATCTCGATGCCGACGCGAAGCTGCTCATGCCGTACCACCATGGCCTTCATCGCAGCGCGGAGCACATCTGGATCGAGCGCGGCTTCTGCCTGCAGGGGGAGGTGGACATGGTAGACCTCCCGCAACGGCAGCACGGTGTCCAGATAGGCGAGTCGCCGCTGCGCGGGCGAGGCCGCGGCGGTCCAGGGGAGCGCGGTGGGCACCGAGCGCAGATCGACCTCGGGCACGGCAGTGCTTGCAGGCGGTTCGTACAGCGCCAGCGCCAGCGCCCTCACCGTCGGGTGATCGAACACAAAGGTGGCTGGGAGGCTGCGCTGCGCCAGGGTGCCGATGCGATTGCGGAGCTCCTGCGCCATCAGCGAGTCGAGACCAAGCTCCTTGAGGGCTTGATCGGGGTTGAGCGTGGCGGCGTGGTGCAGGCCCAGTACCTGCGCAGCCTCGCGCTGAACCCGAGTCAACAGGCCCTCAAGGGTCTCGGCGAAGGAGGTGTCGGCATCTGGGGCCGCCAGGCCCGTGAGCCCCGCCAACTGCTCGGCGAGCCAGGCCTCCTGTTCGATCTGTACAATCGGCGCGGATGTGGCCGGAGGGTGTAATTGGGGAAGCGCTCCGTCGATCAGCGCCACGGCGGTGGCGCGGCGCATCTTCTTGCCGCTGGAGGTCTTGGGCAGGGCCCCGGGGGGCAGCAGGGCGAGGTGGGTGATGGACAGATCGTGGCCGGCGCTGACGGCGCCGCGCAACGCGGCGATCACCTCGGTGAGCGCGGGGTCGCCATCGGGGAGGCGCACCTCAACCGCGAGGCCGAGGGTCTCTCACGCCTCGCCGGGCACCGAGAAGGCCGCCATGCCACCAGGCAGGAGGGCGGGGTGGCAGGCGGCGGCGGTGGCCTCGATGTCTTGGGGGTAGTGGTTCTCGCCCCGAAGGATGATCAGCTCTTTCAGTCGACCGGTCACATAGAGCTCACCCTGGTGGAGGAAGCCCTGGTCACCGGTGCGCAGCAGCGGTCTGTCCATGCCGTCGACGCGGAGGCCAAAGGTGCGGGCGGACTCCTCGGGTTTGTCCAGGTAGCCGGCGGCCACCGCCTCGCCGGAGACTCCGATCTCGCCCAGCGTTCCTTCGGGCAAGGGCTGGCCGGTGGTGGTGTCGACGATGTGGACGGTCACGCCGGGAGCGGGCGGGCCGCAGCTCACCCAAGCACGAGCCCCGGCGGCGCCGGATTGTACGGTGCGCACCGCGCCTTCGCGTTCGAAGGCGCGGGCGTCGACATCCAGTCGTCGGGGTCCGGCGGGCCGGGGGCGGCCGGTGACCAGTAGTTGCCTCGGCGAGGCCGAAGCTGGGGGTGAGCGCACCCGGCGAGAAGCCCAATGGCGAGAAGGCCTGGGTGAAGGCGTCGAGGGTCTCGACACGGACAGGCTCGGCGGCGTTGTAGGCGAGCCGCCAGGAGGAGAGGTCGAGCCCGCGGCGCTCCTCGTCGGTCACCTTTCGGGTGCAGAGCTCATAGGCGAAGTTGGGCCCGCCGCTGTGGGTGGCGCGGTGGTCGCTGATGGCGCGGAGCCACCGCACCGGACGGGCCACGAAGTCGACGGCGGGGAGCAGGGTACAGGGA
>JBEIQK010000087.1:0-13379 GCA_040376505.1 Alphaproteobacteria bacterium
AAGGGTATCCCATGCGGCGATGTCCCTGCCGCCGGCTCGCTCCCGCCTCCTGCCCCGCCTGCTGCGGGGCGCCGTGGCCTTGGGCCTGCTCACGCTGATCGCGCAACATGTGGACATTGGCGCGGCCGCTGTCGCCTACCGCGCCGCCCCCTGGCCTGCCTTTGTGGCGCCGCCGCTGCTGCTGCTGATCAACGCCGCGATGCAGGCCCAGCGCCTCGTCTGGGTGTGCGGCGCCACGGGGGCGGCGGTGCCCTATGGCCTCGCCCTGCGCACGGTGCTGCGGGCCGTCTTTGTCGGCCTGGCCCTGCCTTCGGGGGGCGCCGACCTCGCCAAGCTGCACTGGCTCGGCAAGGCCAGCGGGGCGCCCACCCGGGTGGCGGCGGCCCTGCTGCTGATGCGCATCCAGGAGATCCTGCCCTGGTTGAGCCTGCTCCTCTATGGGCTGTCCACCGGCATCTCCGAGGCCTGGCCCCTGCTCGGGCTCGCGGCGCGCCTGTGGTCGATCGCCTTTGTCCTGGCCCTGCTGGCCTTGCCCCTGCTCGCCCGCAGCCCCGACGTCGTGGGCCGCCGCTGGCCCCGCCTGCGTGCCCTGGCCACCGATCTCGCCGCGGCCCGCGACCTCGCCATGGGGGCGCCGCGGCCCCTTCTTGGGGCCCAACTCCTCGCCTTTGCCGTCTCCATGGGCAATGTCACCGCCGCCTGGGTGATCCTGCGCGGCATGGGGGCGCCGCTCTCCTGGTCGGCGGCGGCGGCGATCGTGCCGGCCGCCGACGCGGTGGTCTCCCTGCCAGTGACGGTGTCGGGGGTGGGTCTGCGAGAAGGCGTGCTCATCCACCTCTTTGCCGCTTGGGGCGGGGCCGCCGAGGTGGCGGTGGCAGCCGGCCTGCTGCGCTTCTCGGCCGAGCTTGTCCGCGCTTCGGTGGGCGGGGTGCTCTTTTTCGTTGGCGATGCGGTAGAATGGACCAGCCGGGCGGGTCCGACCCCGGAGCCCCAGCCGCCGGCGCGTGTCGGAGACGGTGATGCCTGACAGCGGGACCCTGGTCCTTGTGGTGGAAGACGAGGACGACATCCGCAACTTGCTGGCCTTCAACCTGAAGCGGGCTGGCTTTACGGTGTTGACGGCGGCCGATGGACAGAGCGGCCTCGATCTCGCCCGCGCCCACCGGCCGCCGGTGGTGCTGCTCGACCTGATGCTGCCCGACATGGCCGGCACCGAGGTGTGCGCGCAGCTCCGCGCAGATCCCGACACCGCCGGCCTCTTCGTCATCATGGTCACCGCGCGGGGCGAAGAAGACGACCGGGTGCAGGGCTTTGAGCACGGCGCCGACGACTACGTCCCCAAGCCCTTCAGCGTGCGCGAGCTGGTGCTGCGCGTAAAGGCCGCCGCCCGCCGCACCCTGCCCGAGCCCCGTCCCGCGGCCCCCAGCCCGGCCGCCGCACCCCCGCCGCCCGGCGCCGGCCTCCTCATCGGCCTCGTGCGGGTCGACGCCAGCACCCACCGCGCCTGGGTCAGCGGCGTGGAGCTGGAGCTGACCGCCACCGAGTTCCGCCTGCTGCACTTCCTGGCCAGCAACCCCGGCAAGCTCTGCGAGCGCGGCGAGCTGCTCGAGAAGGTCTGGGATCTGCCCCCCACCTTGAACACGCGCACGGTCGACACCCACGTCAAGCGCCTGCGCCAGAAGCTGGGGGATGCCGCCGACTACGTCGAGACCGTCCGCGGGGCCGGCTACCGCTTTCGCGAAGAGGCCCCGTGAGCGATCCGCTCGCCGCCCTGCTCCTCGATCGCAGCCCGCTTGGAATCCTGGTCACGGGGCCCGATGGCCGCATCACCGCCGCCAACCCGGCCCTGGCGACGATGGTGCCGGTGGTGCCCAATCCGATCGGCCGCACCCCGATCGAGGCCATCCCGATCCGCGCCCTCGCCGACGCCCTGGCCCCCGAGCGCCGCGAAGAAGACGAGCTGGCCTTCACCAGCGGGGTGCGCGACCTGCTGATCAGCGTCTTTCCGGCCGGGCCGGAGGGCGGCCGGGTGGCCCAGGTGCAAGACGTCTCCCGCATCCGCCGCGCCGAGGAGAGCCGCGGCGAGCTGATCGCCAACCTCAGCCACGAGCTGCGCACGCCGGCCACCGCCATCGCCGGCTACGCCGAGACCCTGCTCGAAGATCGCGACAGCCTCGATCCGATGATGGTCGAGGCCCTGGAGGCCATCCAGCGCAACGGCCGGCGCCTGATGGACATGTTCGGCGACCTGCTCACCCTCTCCCGCATCGACGCCGCCCACAACCCGCTCCCCCTCTACCGGATGCCGCTGCTGCCGATCGTCAGCGAGGCCGTGGAGAAGCACAAGAGCCTGTGGCGCAGCAAGCGCATCCAGGTCGACGTCTCGGTGCCCGAGGCCTTGTGGGTGGTGGGCAATCGCGAGGCGCTCGGCCACATCGTCGGAAACCTCGTCCACAACGCGATCAAGTACAGCTTTGAAGACGGCGTGGTCACCGTGCGCGCCGCCGCCCGCGACCGCTGGGCCCTGGTCGAGGTGATCGACCTCGGCATTGGCATCGATCGCGCCCACCACGAGCGCATCTTCGACCGCTTCTACCGGGTCGACAAGGGCCGCGCCCGCTCGGTGGGCGGCACCGGGCTCGGCCTCGCCATCGTGAAGAAGCTGGTCGACGCCCTGGGCGCGGCCATCGAGGTGCGCAGCAAGCCCGGCGCCGGCTCGATCTTCCGCCTGCTGCTCACGCTCGGCCTGGAGGAGCACCAAACCGAGCCCGTCGAGGTCGACTGTAGTTAGGCAAAGCGCAGCGGCGCGCCGATCGGGCGGCCGAGCAGCTCGCCGTCGCGCATCACGATCTGCCCGCGCACCACCGTCGCCACGGGCCAGCCGGTGATCGGGCGGCCATGGAAGGGGGTCCACCCCACCTTGCTGGCGATCCAGCCATCGGTGATCGTGCGGGCCGCGGCGAGGTCGACCACGGTGAGATCGGCGTCGTAGCCAAGCGCGATCCGCCCCTTGCCCACGAGCCCATAGATGCGCGCCGGCCCCGCGCTGGTGAGGTCGACGAGGCGCGGCAGCGTGAGGAGCCCCTGGTTCACCGCGTCGAGCAGCAGCGGGAGTAAGGTCTGTACGCCGGGCATGCCCGAGGGGCTCTGGGGGTAAGGCCGGGCCTTCTCTTCGCGGGTGTGGGGCGCGTGATCGGAGCCCACCACGTCGACGAGGCCGTTCTGGACGGCCTCCCAGAGGGCCGCGCGGTGGTGGGCCTCGCGTACCGGCGGGTTCATCTGGGCGAGGCTGCCCAGGCGCTCGGTGCAGTCCGGCGCCGCCAGAAAGAGGTGATTGGGGGTCACCTCCATCGTCGCGAGGTCGCGGTGGGCCTCGAGCAGGGGCAGCTCGTCGGCGGTGGTGACGTGCAGGATGTGGACCCGGCGCCCGGTCTGGCGGGCGAGGCGCAGCACCCGCTCGGTGGCGAGGCGGGCCGTCTCCTCGTCGCGCCACTGGTGGTGGGCCCGGGCGTGGCCCGCCGCCTCGGCGATCGGCCGCCGGGCGATCAAGCGGGGCTCATCCTCGGCGTGGATGGCGACCCGGCGCTGCCCGTCGGCCAGCACGGCGCGCAGCGTCTCGTCGTCGGAGACCAGCAGCGAGCCGGTGGAGGAGCCCATGAAGACCTTGATGCCCGCGCAGCCCGGCATCCTCTCCAAGACCGCGAGCTGGCCCACATTCTCGGCCGAAGCCCCCACAAAGAAGGCGTGATCCACCCAGGCCCGCCCGGCCGCCCGGGCCAGCTTGTCTTCGAGGGCCGCCGCCGTGGTGGTGGACGGGCTGGTGTTGGGCATCTCCATCACCGCCGTCACGCCGCCCTGGGCCGCCGCGGCGGTGCCGCTGGCGAGGTCCTCCTTGTGGGTGAGGCCGGGCTCGCGAAAGTGCACCTGGCTGTCGATCACGCCGGGCAGCACCACGAGGCCGCGCAGGTCGAAGCGGGTGGCCGCCGCGGCGCCGTCCAGCGCGCCCACCGCCGCGATCTTGCCGTCGCGCAGGCCCAGATCGACCTCGACGAGGCCCGAGGGCGTGAAGACATGGCCACCGTGGAGGAGCAGATCGAAGGGCGTAGACATGGGCGGCGGCCTATCGACCGCGCGCCCCCCGATCCAGGCCCCGGATCAGTGGTGGCCGCCGCCCGCCTTGACCTTGTGCGGCTTGCTCGCCCGCATCGGCTTGTTCGGCCGAACCCGGGTGCCGCTCGGCAGCAGCCAGTCCACCACGCCGGTGTCGAGGTCGTACACGGCGCCCATCACGGTGACATGCTTGTTGTCGAGCATGTGCGCCAGGATGGCGCTGTCCATCAGCGCCTCGATCTGCTGGTGCACGTTGATGCGCACCGCTGCCGAGAGATCGGTCACGCCGCCCAGGGCCGGCCGGATGTAGCCGAGCAGGGTGTTGAGGTTGGGCCCGAGGTCGTCTTTGCCCATCGCCGCCTTGACGGCGCCGCAGCTCTCATGGCCCATCACCACGATCACCGGGGTGTGCAGGTGCTCGGCGGCGTACTCCACCGAGCCCGTCGTGACCGGCTCGGCGACCTGGCCGGCGGCCCGCACCACAAAGAGCTCGCCGATGCCCGCGTCGAAGATGTGCTCGGGGGGCACGCGGCTGTCGGCGCAGGAGAGCACGGTGGCCCAGGGGTGCTGGCCCGAGGCGGTGCCGGCCCGGGCGTCGGCGAAGTCGATGTTGCGGCGCACGCCGTGGGTGAAGCGCTCGTTGCCGGCCCGCAGGCTCTCCATCACCTCTTCGACCGAAGGGGGCTCGGCCTCGGCCGGTGCTGCGGACTTGGCCTTCTCTTTGGGGGCGGCCTTGGGGGCGTTGGCCGTGGCCGGGCCGAGGGTGGCGGCGAAGAGGCCGATCAGCACGCCCGCGACGAGGGCGCTCCAGCGGGGGAGGGGTGTGGAATTGCCCATAAGAGGTCTCCTGAACAGGTCGGGGAAGCGGTTTCTACCACAGGTCGGCCCGCGACCGGGCGTCTTGACGCAGGTTGGCCAGGGGGCCCAGGGGGCGCGGGATCTGCGCCGGCTGCGTGACAGCTTGCGGAGATCGATGACAGGCCCGCGCGGGCAGGGTACAGGCGCGGCCCTTCGGAGCGCGCCCATGCCCGCCTTCCCGCGTACCCGGATGCGCCGCAACCGTCGCGTCGACTGGTCGCGCCGCCTCGTTCGCGAGCACCGTCTCAGCCCAGACGATCTGATCTGGCCCTGCTTTGTGCACGAGGGCGAAGCCCGCCGCTTTGCCATCGCGTCGATGCCGGGCGTGGAGCGCCTCTCCATCGATCTCCTCATCGAGGAGGTCCGCGAGGCCCGCGATCTGGGCATCCCCGCCGTGGCGATCTTCCCGGTGCTCGATCCCGCCTGCAAGACCCCCGATGGCGAGGCCGCCGGCGACCCCAACAACCTGATCTGCCGCGCCGTGCGCGCCGTCAAGGCCGCGGTGCCCGACATCGGCCTCATCTGCGATGTCGCGCTCGACCCCTTCACCACCCATGGCCAGGACGGCATCGTCCGCGACGGCCAGATCGTAAACGATCTCACCCTCGCCGCCCTGGCCGTGCAGGCGCGGGTGCAGGCCGAGGCCGGCTGCGATGTGGTCGCCCCCTCCGACATGATGGATGGCCGCATCGGCGTGGTGCGCGACGCCCTCGACGCCGCCGGCCTCACCGAGGTCTCGGTGCTCTCCTACGCCGCCAAGTACGCGAGCGCCTTCTACGGCCCCTTCCGCGACGCGGTGGGCTCCAAGAGCGCGCTGGGCAAGGCCGACAAGCGCACCTACCAGATGGACCCGGCCAACAGCGACGAGGCCCTGCGCGAGGTCGCCCTCGACCTCGAAGAGGGGGCCGATCTCGTGATGGTCAAGCCCGGCATGCCCTACCTGGACATCGTGCGCCGGGTCAAGGATGCCCACGCCGTGCCGGTCTTTGTCTACCAGGTCTCCGGCGAATACGCGATGCTGCACGCCGCCGCCCAGCAGGGCTGGCTCGACCTCGACGCGGTGATGATGGAGAGCCTGCTCGGCATGAAGCGCGCCGGCGCCGACGCCATCCTCACCTACGCCGCCAAGAGCGTCGCCCGGGCCCTGCGCGGCGCCTGAGCTTTCTCTTGCCCCTGCCTTGATTCGACAGCTACGATGGCGTCAACGCGCCTGGAGTCCCTGATGTACCGCCTCCTCCTGCCCCTCAGCTTCCTTGCCTTGGGCTGCACCGAGTACAACCTCGCCACCGAGAAGGCGGGCCCCACCGGCGCCGAAGACGAGGAGACCCCGGGCGACGACGAGGGCGAGACCACCGGCGACTGGGAGGGCAAGGTCGGCGACATCAAGGGCCGCATCTGCGATCTGTCGGGCAATGGCTATGTCGTGGGCGCCCTGGTCTACGTCGAGGTCGACACCGACGGCGACGGCGAGGTCGACGTGCGCGTGGAGTCCGTCACCGACGCCGACGGCTACTTCCTGCTCGAAGATGTGCCCCTGGGCGAGCATGTCATCCACGTCGAGAAGGGCAGCTTCACCGCCCTCATCGACGTCACCCTCGACACCGAAGACGTGATGGAGCTGGCCGAAGAGGAGTGCCTGAGCGCCGAAGAGCTGCATGTGGCCGTCATCACCGGCTCCTACGACCGCATCCAGAGCTACCTCGACGACATGGGCGTGGACTACGACACCTACGCCGGCGCCACCGGCACCAAGTACATCGATCTGTTGACCGATCTCGACAAGATGAAGGAGTACGACATCATCTTCTTCAATTGTGGCATCTCCGATGGCTGGATCACCAGCCACAAGGGCGACATCGGCAGCAACATCCGCGAGTACGTCGAAGGCGGCGGCTCGATCTACGCCTCGGACTGGGCCCACTTCTTCTTTGAGGTGGCCTTCCCCGACGCCGTCGACTTCTACGGCTCCGACACCGACATCAACGCCGCCCGCTACGGCGCCGCCACCGAGATCAACGCCCGCGTGCTCGACGAGAACATGAAGGCGATCCTGGGCAGCTCCACCGCCCGCCTCTCCTACGATCTCGACGCCTGGGTCATCCCCGAGCGCGTGAAGGATGGCGTGATCGTGCTGGCCGAGGGCGACGCCCCCACCTACTGGTTCAGCACCGTCAACGACGCCCCCCTCGCCGTGAAGCTGGAGAAGGCCGGCAACGCCATCTACACCACCTTCCACAACGAGTCGCAGGCCACCGTCGACATGGAGCTGCTCCTCGAAGAGATCATCCTGTCGCTGTGATGCGCACGCTGCCCCTCACCCTGCTGCTCTGTGCCTGTGGACGGATGGGCCTGGAGTCCTACAACACCGACAAGGCCAGCCCGGGCGAGGAGGAGGCCGAGGGCCCCATTGGCGTCACCGAGGTCGACCCCGCCTGGGCCCCGCTGGAGGGCGGCACCGAGGTGGTGGTCAGCGGCTGGGGCTTTTCGGGTGAGGTGCGCTTCTGGTTTGGCGGCTCGGAGGTCGACGTCACCGTGCTCTCCGACGAGACGCTGGTGGTCTTCACCCCCGAGGTGCGCACCGAGGCCAGCGTCGATCTCCGCGTCTCAGCCGACAGCGGCGAGGTGACCCTGCCCGACGCCTTCACCTTCAGCGCCTCGGCCCCGGCCGACGATGGCGGCGGCGACGCCGGAGACGGCGGTGACAGCAGCGATGGCGGCGGCGACGACGGCAGCTCCGCCGAAGGTCTCGTGAGCGGCCTCGTGCAGCTCGACTACCTCGCGATTGGCTGCCCCGACTGTTTTGGCGCCAGCTCGGCCTACCAGATCACCGGCAGCGCCGCCTTTCACGATCCCGTCTCCACCTCCTGGTTCGACTGGCTGCCGGCCACCGGCGGCTGCGTGGTCAACCCCACCCGCGCGCCGGCCACCAGCAGCACCGTCGACGTCGGCGGCCACGTCTACCTCGAGCAGGGCGCCGTCTCCATCGACCTGCGGCGCAGCGGCAGCGGCAGCAGCACCACCTACGCCAGCGCCGCCCTGGCCAGCGAGGACTACACCCGCTCCGCCGCCTACGATCTGCTCCTGCCCGGCGGCGGCGACTGGGAGAGCCTGACCGTGTCGGATGCGCTCAGCACCACCTCGGGCTTCACCAGCCTGGAGCCGATCGAGCTGCTCTACGACGGCGCCTCGGCCTTTCCGCGCTGGAGCGCCTCGTCGATGAGCATGAGCTGGGCGCCATCGGGCGTGTCCGAGGCGATGATCCTCGACATCATCGTCTACAATCCTGCCGGCTCCACCCAGTTGGGCGAGGTGATGTGTGTCGCCGCCGACAGCGGCGGCCTCACCGTGCCGGCCTCGGCCTGGAGCGGCTTTCCGTCGGGCGCCTTGCTCGCGGTCTACTTCTACCGCTGGCAGACCAGCGCCCAGGTCAATCCGCGCGACGGCAGCACCATCGAGGGCGTCGCCACCTTCGGCATGTTGGGCACCGCCGAGCTCCTGCGCTGAGGGCCACCCCCTCAACCAGCGGGGCCCTCGATCCGTCTCAGGAGTAGCGGAGCGAAGATGATGCCTCAACCCCCCCGCGGCGCCCTCTCCGGGCCTGCGCTGACGCCAAGCGACGGAGCGCTGCTGCACGACGGCCTCGTGCTGCTGCTCCAGCACATCGCCGGCCGCGCCACCAGCGTCGTCAAGTCGCGCATCGACGTCGTCATCGCCCGCGTGGGCCGCAGCCCGATGCCCACGGGGCTCTCCCGCGAGCTGGAGTCCATCCTCGCCGCGGTGGTGGACCCCGCCCCCATTCGCGAAGGCGCCGAGCCCACCAGCGCCGGGCTCGGCCGCGAGGCCTCGACCCTGGCCCGCGCCTTTGGCCAGGTCGCCGTGGCCATCGCCATTCGCGACGCCCGCATCGGCGCCCTCGCCCAATCCCTGCTCGAATCGGTGCCCACCACCGTCACCGTCGGCGACGCCCGGCGCCTCAGCCGTCAGGCCGAGTCGCTGCTCTTGCTCGCCGGCCCCGCCCAAGCCCGGGTGCGGGAGGAGAAGGAGGAGATGAGCCGCCTGATCGCGGAGTTGGGGGTGGAGCTCAACCGGATGGGCGAGACCGGCTCGGCCATGGGCCAGCACTTCGCCCGCCTCGCCGACGATCTGCGCGAGGAGAACCTCCCCGTCGAGCTGCGCGCCGCGCGGGCCGCCCTGCTGCAGCGGGTGCGGGTGGCCGCCAGCGAGACCGAGCGCCTGCGCCAGGGCCTCCGCGACGCCCAACGCCGCGCCCAAACCCTGGAGTCGATCGTCGCCACCCAGGCCCGGGCCCTGATCGATCTCCAGTCGCGGGCGGCGATGGATCCGCTCACCCAGATCTGCAACCGCGGCGCCTTCGATCAGGCCCTGCCGGCCTACGTCGAGCGGGCCCACAGCATGAACCGCCCCCTCTCCCTGGTGGTGCTCGACATCGATCACTTCAAGAAGGTGAACGATCAGTGGGGCCACCCCGCCGGCGACGAGGTGCTGCGAAAGGTGGCGGCCTCGCTCCACGAGCATGTGCGCGAGGGCGACGTGATCGCCCGCCTCGGCGGCGAAGAGCTGGCCGTGCTCTTGGAGCGGGCCAACCTCAAGGCCGGCTTTACCGCCGCAGACCGGATGCGTCAGTCGATCGGCGCCTTGCAGGTGCCCATCCAGAACGAAGCCGGCGAGCTCATCACCCAGATCTCCGTCACGGTCTCGGGCGGAGTGGCCCAACTCCGCCCCCGCGAAGACGGAGCCGGCCTCTACCGCCGGGCCGACGCGGCCCTCTACAAGGCCAAACAGTCGGGCCGCAACCAGGTCTGTGTCGATCAGCCCACCCGGCCCCCCGGCTGATTAGTCCTCTTCGAGCTCGGCCTCGATCTCCTCGCCCCCGAGCGGCTCATCGGGCAGCGGGGTGAGGAGGAGGGTCGGCTCGGCGGCCGCCGCCTCTTCAAAGAAGGGCAGGTTGATCAGCACCGAAAACAGATCCTCAGGCAGGGGGGCCCGCACGTCGAGGGCCGATCCATCGGGCAGGGTGAGGCGCAGGCGCGAGGCGTGCAGGGCCATCCGCCGGAGCCCGCGCTCCTCCCGCCAGGTGCGGTTGACCCGCGTGTCGCCGTGGTCGTGATCGCCGAGGATGGGGTGGTTCAGATCGCGCACATGGCGCCGTACCTGGTGGTAGCGCCCGGTGAAGGGCTCGGCCCGCAGCAGCGAACAACGCGGCTCGGCGCAGGCCCCGAGCCCGGTGACCCGCGTCATCGCCTCTTTCTCGATGCCGTTGTCGTCCTTCATCGGCTTTTCGACCGTGACCGGCTCGCTGTGCTTCCACTGTCCACGAACCAGGGCGAGGTACTCCTTCTGCCCCGCCGTCAGGGCCGCCGATAGCGGGCCCGCCATCTCCCGCCGGGTGGCGAAGAGCAGGCAGCCGCTGGCCTGCCGATCCAGCCGGTGAATCGGAAAGACAAAGTCGCCCACCAGCGCCCGCACCCGCTGCAACATCGGCAGTTCGGGGGTGCGCTGGCGCCCGCGGTGCACCACCACCCGCGGCGGCTTGGCGACGACGAGGTAGCCGTCGCCCTCGGCCAGGACCGTGGTCAGTCGACCACCTCGACCTCGTCGCGGGTGACCGTCCGCGACAGCTTCTCGAGCTCGGCGACCTTGTCTTTGTCGTGCTCGTAGACGTCGCGGAGCTGCTGAATCAGATCCTTGGCGCGACGGAAGGCGCCCACCAGATCGCCGCTGATGTCGGTGGTGTACTGAATGTTGAGCAGCAATTCGGCGAGGCTGCGACCGTTTGCCCACCAGTGACCAAAGGCGATCATCTCCGGATCCCAGGAGACCGGGCTGCCGGTGATGACCTCGGCCTCGACCACCGCCTGGGAGTTGCGGATCTTCTCGATCTCCTTGCCCAGCACCCGAAAGGGCTTGCCCGCGTGGGTGGTGGCCCCGCGCGGCAGGTTGGCGCAGATGCCGCAGCAGACCCCGAAGAGCGTGGGCATGTCGAGCTCATCGAGCTTGCCCGACAGAAAGAGCTCGGTGGTGAAGATCTCGGAGATCTGGATGTGCTTCAACACCTTGGCGCCGGCGTTGAAGGCGCCGTCCTCGGCGAGGTAGCCCCAGCTCTTGAGCGCCTCAAAGCGGGTCTGTACTTCTTGCCAGGTGCGGTCTTTGCCTTCGACCACCTTGGCCTCGGCCTCGCGCATGCGCTTGAAGTCGCGGTCCATGCCGGCCGGCGGCGGCTGGCCCTGGGTCCAGCCCGCGTCGGTGAGCACCTTGCGCAGGCGCTCGGCGTTGCGCCGGTCGATCTGGGCCTGCCGCGCCCGGGCGAAGGCCAGGAAGCTCTTCTCGACGATGCTGCGGATGCGCGGCAGCGGGTGCCGGTCGAGCAGGTTCACTACCGAGTTGAAGCTGAGCGAGAAGCGGCTGAAGACCGGCTCGGTCTTGCCCGAGAGGTAGTGCTTGAGCTGGGGCACGATCTCCGGCCAGTCGTCCATGGTGGTGCGCACCACCACGAGGCCTTCGCTGTCGAGGCCGCGGCGACCGGCGCGACCGGCCATCTGCATGAACTCGCGGGCCGGCAGGCGGATGAGCTCGCGCCCATCGAAGCGCACGAGGCCGTCGAAGACGGCGGTGCGGGCCGGCATGTTGATGCCGAGCGCGAAGGTGCTGGTGCAGTAGAGCACCTTGATCAGGCGCTTTTCGTACAGCTCCTCCACCAAGGCCTTGAGCATGACGTGCAGGCCGGCGTGGTGAAAGGCGATGCCCATGCAGTACATGTCGCCCAACTCGCGGTCCAGGGCCGACTCGGCCCCCGGCTCGGCGACAAAGCCGGCGAGGCGCTCGACCACGGCCTGGCGCTCCTCCTCGGAGAGCAGCCCCTGCGGGTTGCGCTGGGCCAGGGCCCGGGCCATCCCCTCGGCGTCGCGGCGCGAGAAGGTGAAGTAGAGGTAGGGCGCGTCGTTCGGCCACAACATCCGAAAGATCTGGTGGTGGCGGGTGGGGGCGCCCACCTTGTTGCCATCGCCAAAGCGGCCCTTCTTGCGGCTGCTCTGCTCGGCGGCGATCGCCAGCGCCGGGGCGTTCTTCTTGGCCCAGGCCTTGTGGAAGCGGTCCATGTCGGCCGGCGCCCGCAGCCCGCCCTCCACCGTCGCCACCGAGAAGGACAGCGGCACCGCCCGGCGCTCCTCCACCACCACTTCAACCCGGCGCTCGCGCACATGCTGCAGCCAGGCGGCGAAGTCGTCGAGGTTGGACAGGGTGGCGGAGAGGCCGACGATCTGCACGTTCTGGGGCAGGTAGATCAGCACCTCTTCCCAGGTGGTGCCGCGCTCGCGGTCGTCGAGGAAGTGGATCTCATCGACGATCACAGCGCCCAGGTGGGTGAGGGGCTCGCCGCTGAGCAGCATGTTGCGCAGGATCTCGGTGGTCATCACCCGGCAGGGCGCGTCGCGGCGAATGACGAGGTCGCCCGTGACGAGGCCCACCTTGTCGGCCCCCAGCATCCGGCAGTAGTCGCGGTACTTCTGGTTGGACAGGGCCTTGATCGGCGCGGTGTAGACCACCTCCTTGCCGGCGGCGAGGACCTGCTCCACCGCCCAGTCGGCGACGACGGTCTTGCCCGTGCCGGTGGGCGCGCAGACCAGCACGCTGTCGCCACGCTCCAGGGCTTCGATGGCCTGGATTTGAAAGGGGTCGAGGTTGAGGCCGCGGTAGCTACGCTGCGGGCCTTCGGCGGGATCGGTGGTTTCGTTGATGCTCACGGTCTGCGGGGCTAACTTCTCGCGCGCTGGCGCGCATGGCGCCGCTCGTCCCATTTGCGTCGCAGGAAGGTCTCCTTGATCCGCCGCACCCTCGTTCTGGCCTTGTTTCTTGGTCTTTACACGCCCCGGGCGCGCGCCGCCGAGGCGGTGGTGGGCATCGACGCCCGGGGGCTCACCTGGCAGGGCGCGCCGGTGGACCGCGCTGGCCTGCGGACGGCCCTGGAGGCGGCGGTGGCGGCCGATCCGGCGCTCTCGGTGCAGGTGACGATGGGTCCGGGGGCCCTGCCCACCGAGCTCTTCTGGGTGACGGGGCTGCTCCAGCGCGGCGGGGTGGGGTCCTGGGGGGTGGATGGTCCGGCGGAGGTGGAGCCTGCGACGGCGGAGGTGGTGGAGCCGGTGGCGGCGGAGGTGGTGGAGCCGGTGGCGCCGGTGGAGCCGGCGGAGGTGGTGGCCCCGCCGCAGCGCATCGCGTCAGGGTCTGCGCTGCGGGCGACGGGGCAGCTCCGGGCGGCGGCCTTTGGACAGACCGAGGGCGAGGCGCTGGTGGTGGCGGTCCCGGCGTCCTTTGTTGGGGTGGAGGGGGCGCCCGGCGGGGGCCTCTCGGTGCGGGCCACCGCGCGGGCTGAGGCCTCAGGCGGGTATGCCGGCCTG
>JBEIQK010000492.1:0-4982 GCA_040376505.1 Alphaproteobacteria bacterium
CCACGTGCTTGTCCACAAGCTTTTCCACAGGCGGACTTGTCCACAAGGGGGAGGCCCCCGAGGATCCCCCCGGCAGGCCGATCCACCTGGAGACGGATCGACTTTTCCATAGGCCGGGACACTGTCTGTAGGTGGAGGGAGACGATCGGCCCCTACCCCTTGTGTGTGCCCCGGGCTAGACCGACCCACCACGGCGCCACGAGATCCCGCTCGACCGGCGGGCGCCCCTCCCTCCCAGGGGCCCGCAGGTCCTCTCTCCCCCTGCTTCATTTGTTGTTCACCGCCCCTCGTCGGGCGGGATCTCGGCCGCGCCTTTCTCTCCCCTCCCCTCCCCGACTCTTGTGGAACGCCATGGACGCCGACGCCACCTCCCTCCCCGCTGAGACCCACCCGACCGCCGATGAGACGGCCCTGCCGCGCACCGAGGGCCTGCCCTGGCGCCGCGCCTTCTGCCCCGAAGGGGTCGATGTCTACGACACCATCGCTTGGGAACGGCGCGACGCGCGCATCAGCGACGCCGGCGGCGACGCGGTCTTTGCGCAGGCAGACGTGGAGATCCCGGCGCCCTGGAGCCTGACGGCGATGAACGTCGTCGTCTCCAAGTACTTCCGCGGCCACGTCGGCAGCCCCGAGCGCGAGACCAGCGTTCGGCAGCTGATCAGCCGGGTGGCCCACACCATCGCCCGTTGGGGCCTCGAAGACGGCTACTTCGCCACGGCGGCCGACGCCGAGGCCTTCCGCGACGATGTGGCCTGGCTCTGCTTGCACCAGCACCTCGCCTTCAACTCGCCGGTGTGGTTCAACGTGGGGGTCGAAGACAAGCCCCAGTGCAGCGCCTGCTTCATCAACTCGGTCGACGACACGATGGAGAGCATCCTCGGCCTCGCGCGCACCGAGGGCATGCTCTTCAAGTGGGGTTCGGGCACGGGCAGCAACCTCTCGCCGATCCGCTCCAGCAAGGAGCGCCTGCGGGGCGGCGGCACGGCCAGCGGGCCGGTCTCCTTCATGAAGGGCTTTGACAGCTTCGCTGGCGTCATCAAGAGCGGCGGCAAGACCCGCCGGGCCGCCAAGATGGTCATCCTCGACATCGGCCACCCCGATGTCGCCGACTTCATCCGCTGCAAGTCCGAAGAAGAGAAGAAGGCCCACGCCCTCATCGATGCCGGCTACGACGGCGGCTTCAATGTTCCGGGCGGGGCCTATGACTCGGTCTTCTTCCAGAACGCCAACCACTCGGTGCGCGTGACCGACGCCTTCATGCTGGCCGTGGAGACCGACGGCCCCTGGCACACCCGCGCCGTCACCACCGGCGAGATCCTGGGCACCTACAAGGCCCGCGACCTGATGCACCAGATCGCCGAGTCGGCCTGGCTCTGCGGCGATCCGGGCATGCAGTTCGACACGACCATCAACGACTGGCACACCTGCGCCCAGACCGACCGCATCTACGCGAGCAACCCCTGCTCGGAGTACATGTTTTTGAACGACTCGGCCTGCAACCTGGCCAGCCTCAACCTGATGCGCTTTCGCGATGAGGCCGGCGAGCTCGACGTCGACCGCCTGATCGCGGCGGTGCGGGTGAGCATCACGGCCCAGGAGATCCTGGTCGACCGGGCGAGCTACCCCACGCCGGCCATCGCCCGCAACAGCCACGACTACCGGCCCCTCGGCCTGGGCTACGCCAACCTGGGCGCCCTGCTGATGGTCCGCGGCCTGCCCTATGACTCCGATGGCGGGCGGGCCTACGCCGCGGCGATCACCAGTGTGATGCACGCCGAGGCCAACAACCAGAGCGCCCGCCTCGCCGCCGTCAAGGGCGCCTTCGCCGGCCACGGGCCCAACGCCCGCGGCATGTTGCAGGTGATGGGCAAGCACCGCCAGGCGGCCCTCGACCTGCCGGCGGCGGGCCTGCCGCGGGCGCTGCACCAGGCGAGCCGGTCGCTGTGGGACGAGTGCCTGCGCCTCGGCCGGGCCCATGGCTACCGCAACGGGCAGGTGACCGTGCTGGCGCCGACCGGCACCATCGGCTTCATGATGGACTGCGACACCACCGGCATCGAGCCCGACATCGCCCTCATCAAGTACAAGAAGATGGTGGGCGGCGGCTTCATCCAGATCGTGAACCAGACGGTGCCCGAGGCCCTGGATCGGCTGGGCTACAGCGCCGCCGAGCGCGAGGGCATCCTCGGCTACCTCACCCGCGAGGAGACCATCGAGGGGGCCCCGGGCCTCAAGGTCGAGCACCTGCCGGTCTTTGACTGCGCTTTCAAGCCCGCCAAGGGCGAGCGCTCGCTCCAGCCGATGGCCCACATCCGCATGATGGCCGCCGTGCAGCCCTTCCTGTCGGGCGCCATCTCGAAGACGGTGAACGTGCCCAACGCCGCCACGGTGGCCGACATCGCCGGCCTCTACCGCGAGGCCTGGAAGGCCGGGCTCAAGGCGGTGGCGATCTACCGGGATGGCTGCAAGCGCACCCAGCCGCTCAACACCAGCCGCGACACCGCCAAGCCGATGATCGCAGTGCCGGTCGACGCCCGAGCGGTGCGGCGCAAGCTGCCCTCCGAGCGCGAGGCGCGCACCCACAAGTTCAACATCGCCGGCCACGAGGGCTACATCACGGCGGGCCTCTACGAGGATCGCACCGTGGGCGAGATCTTCCTGGTGATGGCCAAGGAGGGCTCGACCATCTCGGGCCTGATGGACGCCTTCGCCACCGCCGTGAGCCTCGCCCTGCAGTACGGCGTGCCCCTGTCGGCCTTGTCGGAGAAGTTCAGCCACATGCGCTTCGAGCCCTCGGGCTTCACCGGCAACCCGGAGATCCCGATCGCCAAGTCGATCATGGACTACATCTTCCGCTGGCTGGACCTGCGCTTTGGCGATGGGCCCACCGTCGACGAAGACGTAGAGGAGGAGATCACCGACGGCCTCGCGGGGGGCGTGGCGGTGGCGCCGGCGCCGAAGCGCAAGCTGGCGCAGGTGAGCCTCTTTGCGCGCCAGGCCGACTCGCCGCCCTGCCATGCCTGCGGCAGCATCATGGTGCGCAGCGGCACTTGCTACAAGTGCCACAACTGCGGCAGCACCAGCGGCTGCTCGTAGGGCCCAACCAACCGAGGACCCGGGTGGACCCCCTGGACCATCCGGGTCTCTTCGTCTGCGACTGGCTCGCCTTGGGCGCTCAGGCGCCGAGGGCGCCGACGAGGCGGCGGACGCGCTCGATGTCGAGGGGGAGGCCGATGCGGCCCTCCTGGTGCAAGGTGGTGCCCACGATGGCGCCCTGGGCGACGCGGGCCACGGCGGCGACCGTCTCGGGGGTGACGCCGGAGCCCACCCAGGCCGGCAGCGACGGGACGGCCTCGCGCACGCGGGCGACATCGTCGAGGGAGGCCGGGGCGCCGGTGCGGCTGCCGGTGAGGATCAGCACATCGGCGCCGCCGCGGCCCGAGGCCTCGCGGGCGAGCTCGCCCAGATCGGTCTGGCCGGCGGGCACGCCGTGTTTCACCAGCAGGTCGGCGGCGATGCGCACGGGGGCGCCCAACTCGCGGCGGTAGCGAAGCAGGCGGTGGGCCTCGCCGGTGATGAGGCCCTGATCGGTCCAGGTGGCGCCGGAGAGCACGTTTACGCGGATGAAGGCGGCCTCGCAGGCGGCGGCGGCCCCCATCGCGGCGATGGCGTCGTTGCGCAGGATGTTGAGGCCGAGGCTGAGCGCATCGCCGAAGCGCTGGCGCAGAGCGGCGCCGATGACCGCCATCATCGCCGGCACATGGGGGTCGACCCCGGTGGCGACGAAGGGGGCGTCGCCGAAGTTCTCGACCACGCAGCTGTGGATGCCGCCCAGCACCAGGGCCTCAGCGTCGTACAGCGCGCGGTCGAGCACGGCCCGAAAGCCGGGGCCGGCGTGGGGGGCCGCGGGCAGCGGCAGGAGGTGGAGGACACCAGACAGCAGGAAGGGCGTTTCAGGGCTCATGGGGCCCGGCGCTATCGCCGAACAGGCCCAACTGCACGCCGTGATCGGGGTGCCGCGGCGCGAGTCGCTCCGCCCAGGGGCCGACGATCACGCGGCCTTCGGGGGCCGGCAGGGGGGCCTGCACATGGGCGCGCAGGGCGAAGCGCAGGGTGCCCGGGGCGGCGGCCTCGGCCAGGGCCTGGGCCTCATGGGGTTCAGCGGCGGCGCCCAGGGCCATTTCGACGCCAAAGCGCTCGGGCGCCAGGGCGGCCCGCATCGCGAGGCTGGAGAGCTCGGCGCCCGTGCGCATCCCCGGCGGGAAGGCCGCCAGGGCGTCGATCAGCCGGCCGCGGGGGCCCTCTTCGACCCGCGCAGCGACGGCCCAATCGCCCTCGAGGGCCACCACCCGCTCCAGCGGGCGCTCGATCGCCACCACCCGGCCGGCCACCCGCCAGCGCTGCTCAGAGGCGGGCACCGACCCTGGCTCGGCGAGCAGCCCCCGACCCTGGCGCCGCCCGAGCATCGGCCGGCCGTATCCGCGCGGCAGCAGCACCAGGAGGCCGGGGCCCTCGCCCCGTTCGAGCAGGAGGCGATCCCCTGGACGGAGCAGCAGTGCGCCCACCTCGCCCCACTGGGCGACGAGGACGCTGCCGTCGGGCTCCATTTGGAGGGAGGGGACCTGGTACTGGGGGGCGGCGCGCAGGGCGTTGTGCATGATGGCTCCACAACCTTCCCTCTTTGGATAGCGCAGCCATTCGACGCGGTATGGTCAGGAAATGTCCACCGCTGAAATTTTCTTCAGGGGGAATGGGGGTCCACCCACCGGGTTGACTCCATGCGCGACGCGAGGCGCTCGCCCTCAGGTGGCCTCACGCCCCCCTCGGGGCGCAACGGCGGGTGCCTCGCGCCGCTCTCCCCTCTTCCAGTCAGGCGGGATGCCCTTTGTCGCAGGCGCCCCCAATGGGACAGGGGCTCAGGCCACAGACTGAACCGATGGGTGGGGTCCACCGACTTAGGAGCGCCTCGCGCGGAGCGTGCC
>JBEIQK010000627.1:0-4011 GCA_040376505.1 Alphaproteobacteria bacterium
CCACCGATCAGCCGCCGCTGATCTTTGTTCACGGCCTCAGCTCCTACCTGGGCTACTGGGAGCACCAGCTCCCGCACTTCGCGCGGGACCGGCGTGTACTCGCCCTCGACCTGCCTGGGTACGGCGCCTCCGGTCGCCCGGATGCTCCGTACACGCCGGTGTGGTACAGTGAGCTGATTGTTGACTGGATGGATCAGCTCCAGATCGACAAAGCGATCCTCATCGGCCACTCCATGGGCGGACAGATCAGCATGACGGTCGCCCTCAACCACCCCGAGCGGGTCGATCGCCTCGTCCTGGCCGCTCCGGCCGGCATCGAGCGCTTCGACGCGGGCGCGGCCCGGTGGATGAAGGAGTACTGGACAGAGGATCGCGCCCTGGAGGCCACCGAGGCCGAGCTGCGCGCCACCTTCACCACCCTGGTCTTCAACCGCCACGACGACGGCGTGGAGCGCCTCCTCGAAGAGCGGGTGCGCATGAGCCGCACCCGGGCCTTCCAGGGCACCAGCGTGGCCGTGGCCCGCTCGGTGGCAGGGATGCTCGATCACCCGGTCTGGCCGCGCCTCGGTCAAATCGAGGCGCCCACCCTGATTGTCTACGGAACCGACGATCGGATGATCCCCAATCCGGTCTTCACCGGCGGCAGCACCCGCGCCATCGCCGAGGCGGGCCAGCGCGCCATCCCGCACAGCGAGCTGGTGCTGATCCCTGGCGCGGGCCACACCGTACAGCACGACGCCCCCGACGACTTCAACCGCGCCGTTGAAGAATTTCTCCAGAACCGGACACGGCCATGATCTCCCTGCTCCTCTCCGTCGCCTTCGCCTCTTCGAGCTACGATCCGGCGGTGTATGTCGACCGGTTCACCGGCACGGAGACCTACACCATCGACGGCGGCATCCGCCTGTGGAGCGCCATTGAGCTGCACAAAGACGCCGACACGATGTTCGATCAGGAGGAGTACAATTCGGTGACGGCCTGGCCCGAGGGCAGCGGCTTTGCGCCCTGGATCGCCGAGTGTTTTGGCAGCACCAAGCCCCACTCGGGCAGCTTTCTGCTGCACATGGGCGCCTTCGAAGAGAGCGCGCTGGGCACGCCGATCCTCTTTGTGCCGGGGGCGGGAGACAACGGCAGCCGCGGCTTCATCGGCATGGCCACCCATCAGAACAACCTGGGCCGGCCGGTCTACGCGCTGACCTTCGCGCACCCCCACGGCGACTCCTTCATGCAGGCCGAGGTGGTGGCCGACGCCATCGCCCGCATTCGTGAACGGACTGGCGCCGCCCAGGTCGACGTGGTCTCTCACTCCAAGGGCGGCATCTCCACCGCGATCTACCTGTCCAACGCCGAAGGCGCCGACTGGGGCGAGCGCACCGACTACGAGACCCGCGGCACCACCTACCGCGGCGATGTGCGCCGGGCCGTCTTCATCGCCACCCCGCTCGGCGGCATCGACACGGCCTTTCGCTGGCCGAGCGGCAATTACGCCTCGCTCGACGCCGACACGGCGATGGCGCCCACCTCCTGGTCTGTCTACTATCCCTACACCTCGTCCTTGCCGACCTACGCCACCAGCCTCGTCGAGCAGGACTTCTTCGCCGACGCCGCCGGCGACCTCTTTCCCGGTCAGCGCCAGATCATCGCCCGCTGGGATGATGTGTACGGTCTGCCGGGCTCGAACGCCACCCTCGGCATCTACGCGCTGCAGCAGGACTGGTACACCAGCTATGAGGGCGGCGTGGGCTTTTACTCCTACTCCACCGGCATCGACGAGGTGATCGCCAGCGGTGACGATGTGCTGGGCGCGCTCGGCCGCAACGGCGTCGATGCGGGCGTGGAGATCTTTGTGCTGGCGGGCGAGAGCCCGCTGATGCCCAATGGTTCAGAGGACTACTACGCCGCCATGTTCGGAGAGACCTTCATCGACATGGCGACCGCCGCCAGCGACACCTGGGCCGACTTCAGCGCGGCCCTGGTCGGTGATGGGTTGTCGGCCTACGGCTTCGAAGAGTCGGACATCCAGGGCTTGATGGCAGGCAAGATGCTGCTGGGCGAGGTGAGCGGGCCGTCCGACGGCCTGGTCTTTGTCGACAGCGCCACCCAGTCCTCCACCTTGGACAGTCGCGGCGCGACCGTGGTGGAGATCAAGACCGTCAACCTCAGTCACCTCGATCTGCTCTACGCCAGCCCCATCACCGGCGAGCTGATGCTCGAGGCCGCCGCCCTCGACCCCCTCGACGAAGGCTGGCGCGAGGCCCTGGCCGAGCGCTACATCGAGGCCGACACCATCGGCTGGCTGGAGCGGGTGCTCGAAGACAGTGGCAGCAGCGATGGCGGCGGAGAGGCCGACGGCGGCGGAGAGGCCGACGGCAGCGGCGAAGCGGACGGCGCAGGCGGTGACGACACCGCCACCGCGGGCGACGACAGCGCGGGTGGTGAAGATGGCGCGACCTCCGACAAGGAGCAGCACAGCAATGGCTGCGCGACCGCTGGCGGCGCGGGCGGCTTGTCGGCCCTCTTCCTGGGTGCCCTGGCCCTGCTGGGTCGACGACGCCGCTAAGCGGAGCCGGGACCGTCTGCGGGTGGCCCCGGAGCAACGGTTCGCCGCCGCGGATCAGCCGAAGTAGTAGGACTCCAGGCTGGGCGCGGACAGCGCCGCCTCGGCGGCCGTGCCGTCGCGGAAGCCGGCGAGCCCCTTGGCTGCGGTGGCGCCCTCGCTTTCACCGCCCTGGGTGAGTTGGGCGCGCGCCTGGGACTCCATCTTTCCGGCGGCCGAGGCGGCGGCCATGTCGGCCCCCGAGGGGCTGGCCGGGGCGAGGGCGGCGGCCCGAACCGCCTGGGCGCGGCGGATCGTCTCTTCGGGCGAGCTGCCGGGCGCCGCGCTGATCGAGACCTCGCCGCCGATGGCGTAGGCCTTGCCGTCGGGGCCGGTCTGGTAGGTGTAGGAGATTGCGCCCGTCATGCCGCCGCCGGCGGCCTTGTGGGCCATCTCGTGGGCCCGCACCTCGGCGTCGCGCGCGCGCAGCTCGCCCAGCACCTTCTTTTCGTCTTCGGAGAGGGGGCGGCCGGCGGCGGCGCTCTCGGGATCGGTGGCCTCTGCCGCCTTGGGCTCTTCTTCGCCCTGCTGGTCGCGCAGTTCGCGCTGCAGGGCCGACTCGGGCGGGATGTCCTGCACCCCGTCGGCGTTCATGTCGAGGCCGTCGGGCTGACCATCGCCGTTGAGGTCGGGCTGGTCGATCGTGCCGTCACCGTCGCGATCCGAGGCCCGGTCGAGGGCGAGGACCGGCACCTCGGGCGGCGGAATGGCCAGGAGGAGCTTCTTCGCCTCGGGGGAGAGGGTGACGATGGCGGCCGGGCTCTCGCCGCGGGCCTGCACCACGCCGCGGTTGTCGACGACGCGCTGGGGCATCGCCGCGCCGACGATCGAGGGGCTCATTCCGCTGAGGAGGGGGGAGATGGCCATGACGCGCTCCGATGGACGTGAGGTGCTATCCCAGATCCGCAGCCCGAGCCCCTTTCAGGGCCCGCACACGGCGTTTAGAGCGCCAGGGCCGAGACCACCGACAAGGCGCCGGCGTCGGCCCCCACCGCGTTGTCTTCCCAGGCGCCCACCAGCAGCGCGCTGCCCGGGCCGCCCGTCCCGAAGAGATCGCCGCCAAAGCCCACGGCGCCGCCGCTGTGATCGTTAGGGGCGTTGCCGACCAGGACCGCCCGGGCCGCGTCGCCCACCGACTGGGTGCCCGCGGTGGGCAAGGGGCCCAGCACCAGGGCGGTGCGCCCTTCGCCGTTGAGGCCGGCGTTGGGCGAGCCCACCAGCAGGTCGGCGGCGCCGTCGCCGTCCCAGTCGCCGGTGGCGAAGCTGGCGCCGATGCCGTCGCCGGTCTCAGCGCCCGTGAAGGTGGAGAGGGCCACCGCGCTGATGAGCTGGTCGTAGAGGCTGTCGAGGCTGGCGGTGCCGCCGACGAGGTAGATGGCGCCGGCGTCGGCAGCGCCGCTGTCTTCGCGGGTGGC
>JBEIQK010000415.1:0-5694 GCA_040376505.1 Alphaproteobacteria bacterium
AGCAGCAGGAAGGCGGGGCGCTGGTTGGCTGGCAAGGCGAGGCGCCGCCGCAGCAGGGCGGGGCTCTCGCGGCCCCGCTGGAGCTCGTCGGGAAAGAGGTGGAAGGCGGTGATCGCCACGTCGGGGAGCTGGCCCAGGGTGATCGACAAGGCGGGGCCCCGCTCCAGCTCCCGGGCGCCGGCGACGAGGCCGCCGCCCGAGGCGCCGATCACCCGAAGGGCCGGCCAGCGCGCCCGCAGCGCCAGCCCGACGCTGGCGGCCTCGGCCTGGTGGTGGTGGCTGAAGAAGACGAGGGCGAGGTGGGGGACGCCGGGCGGCAGCGCGCCCTCCAAGGCGGCGAGGACCTCGGCCAGGGCGGACTCGGTGCGGGGGGCCTCGCTGGCCTCGGTGCTCCACCACATGCTTCCTCCTACCCGGGGCGCGCGCGTTATCGCGGGGCGATGCTGGCACTCCTCGACCACCTGCGTAGCCTCGGCCTCTCCGGCGCCAGCGCGAAGGACGCTCTCCAGAGCGGCAAAGTGTACCTCAACGGCATCCCCACCGGGGATGCGGGGCGGCAGGTCGACCCTGCGGCGGTGGCGCTGCGGCCCAATGCGCCGCGCCTGATCCCCGGCAAGGACCTCTTCATCGTCTTTCGAGATCCCCACCTCGCGGTGGTCTGGAAGCCGGCGGGCATGCTGTCGGTGCCGGCGCCGCGGGCCGGCGGGCACAAGAACGCGGTCGGCTACGCGGGCAAGATCCTCGGCGGCGAGTCCGTGGTGGTGCACCGCCTCGACGAGGACACCAGCGGGCTCCTCCTGGTGGCCCGCAACGAGCAGGTCGCCGTCAAGCTGAAGAGCCTGATCGAACGCCACGAGGTCGATCGGCGCTACCTCGCCATCGTGGCCGGCCGCTTTGGCGCCACGCCGCGGCGGGTGGAGTCGCTGCTGATCCGCGATCGCGGCGACGGGCTGCGGGGCACCGCGCCGCCGGCCGAGCCGGGCTGCCTGCCCGACCCCACCGGAAAGAAGGCGGTCACCCACCTGCATGGCGTCGAGGAGCTCGGCCCCACCGCCACCCTCGTCGAGGCGCGCCTGGAGACGGGTCGCACCCATCAGGTGCGCATCCACTGCGCCGAGTCGCGGCACCCGATCCTCGGCGATCCGCTCTACGCCTCGCGGCCGATCGCCCAGCGGTCGCCGCGCCTCGCCCTGCACGCCGCCAGCCTCGCCTTTGTCCACCCGATCACCGCCGAGCCCCTGCGCTTCGTGGCGCCGCTGGCCGACGATCTGGAGCAGCTCCGCCGCCGCCTGCTGCGCGATGACGGGCCGCCCCGCGGGCTGCGGCGGTGAGCCGGCGCCTGCGGTTTGGGTTGGTGGCGCTGATCCTCGGGCCCTGGGGGCTCGCGGCGGCGGCCTTGGAGGCCTGGGGCAGCCGGCCCGCCCCAGCAGGGCCCTATGGGGCGATCATCGTGGCGGGCTGCCGGGTGGAGCCCGACGGCCAGCCCAGCGTGGCCCTGGCGGCGCGGGTGGAACTGGCGCTGCAGTACGCCGCCGCTGATCCCGACGCTGTCGTCATCTTTACCGGGGGCCTGGGCGAGCACCCGCCCAGCGAGGCCGTCGCCGCGGCGCGCTACGCCGAGGCGCGAGGGCTGGAGCCAGGCCGCGTGCGCCTCGAAGACCAGAGCACCTCCACCGAGGAGAACGCCCGCTTCGCCGCCGCGCACTTCCCCGCCGAGCGGGTGCTGGTGGTGACCAGCGCCTACCACGCCTTTCGCGCCCGACGGGTCTTCGCGCGCTACTTCCCGACGGTGGAGGTCACTGGCGCCGGCGGCGACGCCTGGCCCCGGGTGCGTGGGGCCCTGCGCGAGGTGGGCGCCATCGGGCTCTACGCCCTACGGGGGCGGCTCTAGATCGCCATCTTCGGCCAGGGTCGCTTCGAGCTCGGCGGCGTCGGTGTCTCCGGCGACGAGGCGCTGGCGGGCCGCCTCGAAGAGGCCGCCGCTGCCGGCGGGCACCTGGCGGGCCTGGAGGGCCTCGCGCAGGGGGCCGTCTACACGCAGCAGCTCGAAGAGGGCGATGCGGCCGCGGTAGCCGGTGTTCAAGCACTCTGGGCAGCCCTGGCGGACGCGCAGCCGGGCGTGGTGAAGGTGCGCTTCGTCCAAGCCCCAGCGCGCGATCAGCGCCTCGGTAATGGGGGCGGGCTGGGCGCAGCGGGCGCAGAGGCGCCGGACGAGGCGCTGGGCCACCACCAGCTTGAGGGCGGCGCCCAGGGCCCAGGGATCGGCCCCCATCGCCAGGAGCCGCTGCAGGGCGAGGCGGGCCGAGGGGGCCACGAGGGTCGCCAGCACCCGGGGCCCGCCGAGGGCGGCGTTGGCGAAGGTGTCGGCCAGCGCGGCGTCGGCGGCCTCGCCGACCACCAGCACATCGGGGTCCTGGCGCAGGGCGGCCCGCACGGCGAGCAAGGCGCTGTCGCGATCACCGCTGATCGGGCTCAGATTGACACCGCTGATCACCCCGCCGATCGGGTCGTCGACGGCGGTGATGTTGAGGTCGGGCTCGTTGAGGGTGTTGAGGAGGGCCTGCTGGGTGGTGGAGCGGCCAGAGCCCACCGGGCCGACAAAGAGCAGCAGCCCGCCGCGGGCCTGGGCCCGCTCCAGCAGCAGGGCCTGCTGATCGGCGCGCAGGCCCAGGCGGCTCAGGTCGCGCAAGGCGGGATCGCGGCGCGGCAAGCGGACAACCGCCTTTTCGCCGTGCAGGGTGGGCAGGGTGCTCACGCGCAGCTCGACCTCTTCGGCGCCGACGTAGGAGAAGTGCCCCTCCTGGCTGGCGGCGATGGGGCCCGCGCCCAGGCCGGCCCGGCGCTTGAGATCGACCAGCAGGGCGCTCTGCACCCAGGCCGGCGGGCTCAAGACGGTGTGCAGGGCGCCATCGACGCGCAAGCGAACCCGGCAGTACCCCTCGTGGGCCTCGATGTGGATGTCGGTGGCGCGCCGGCGCAGGGCGTTGTCGAGCACGAAGGCGAGCATGCGCCCGGGGTCCAGGGCGCTCTCCTCGGCGGCGGGGGCCTCGCCAAGCAGCTCGACCTCACCGGCCTGCAGCCGGAGGTCGGCGGCGCCGAAGCGGGCCCGCAGAAAGCGGCGCAGGGTGGCCTCGGTGATCAGCTGCGCGATGATGTCGCGGCCGGTGCGAATGCGGAGCTGGTCGAGGGTCTCGGCGTGGGTGGGGTCGACCAGTCCAACGACAAGGTCGCGGCCCTGCAGGCGGATCGGGATGGCCCGCAGGCGGCGGATCTGGGCCTCGGGCACCATCGCCAGCAGGGCGGCGGGCGGGTTGATGCTCTCGACCTCGGCGGCGCAGACCCCGAGCTGCTGGGCGAGGGGGCTGCGGAGGGCTTCCTCGCTGAGCAGGCCGAGCGAGACCAGGATCTCGCCGAGCCGCCCGCCGTGCACCTTCTGGAAGGCCAGGGCCTCGGCGAGTGGCTCAGCCTCGATGAGGCCGGCCTCCACGAGTAGCTCGCCCAGACGGCGCCGCGGGCGGGGCGCCTCGATCGGGGGCTCATCGTCGATGATGCAGTCGATCTGACCGGTCTCCAGCTCGATGATGAGGTCGCTGTCATCGAGCTGGAGGTCGGGGGGACCGGAGGGCGAGGGTGCGTCGAGACGAACAGACAAGGCAGACTCCCTGTCCTCCAATTCGTCTGCCCGGCTGCAACCCTGAGGCGGGACCGCGCTCTTTTTTGCGTTCAGCCGGCCAGGAGGGACTCGGCGAGCCGCTTCACCAGGGCGCCGTCCACATCGCCCTTGTGGGCCTTCATCACAGCGCCCATCACCTTGCCGACCTCTTTCACCGAGCTGGCCTTGGTGGCGGCGATGGCCTCGGCCACCCAGGCGCGGGTGGTGGCCTCGTCGGCGAGTTGGGGGAGGAAAGCGTTGATGACCACCAGCTCGGCGCGCTCGGCGTCGGCCATGTCGGGGCGGTTGGCCGAGACATAGGCGTCGATGCTGTCCTGGCGCTGCTTGGCAATGCGCCGGAGCACCTCGATGCAGGCCTCGTCGGACAGGGTGTCTTTGCCGTCTTCTTTCATGGCGGTGATGAAGCCAGCGCGGATGCTGCGCAGGGCCAGCGTGCGGGCCTGATCTTTGGCGCGCATCGCGTCTTTCATCTGGTTGCTGACATCGTCGATGAGGGGCATGGGAACCTCGAGAGGGTAAGGGCCGGTCGGCTATCCGGCGGTGATGTCCACGTCTTCGACGCGGATGGCGGGCAGGGCGCGCACGGCGCTGACGCGGTGGGCGGTCTGGCCGATGCCGGAGATCTGGTGGAGGAGGGTCCAGAGGTTGCCGGAGATGGTGGTCTCGTGAATGGGCCGCTTGTCGCCGTCGCGGATGAGAAAGCCGCCCTTGACCACGCCCGAGAAGTCGCCCGAGGCCGGATCGGTGGTGCCCGAGAAGCGGGTGACCACCACGCCGCGCTTCATCTGGGACCAGGCCTCGTCGGCCATGTCGCCCGTGTCGACGCTGAGCGAGGTGACGCCCACGCCCGGCAGGCTGGTGGCGCCGCCGACGGCGTGCCCGGTGCTGGCCCGGCCCACGGCCCGCGCTTCGAGCGCATCGTAGAGGAAGCTGCGCAGGACGCCGTTCTCGACGATGGCGGTGCGCTGGCGGGGGATGCCCTCGCGGTCGAAGGGGCACAGCGGGTACCAGGGCAGGCCCGGCCCGGCCTCGGTGAGGGTGAGCCCGGCGCTGGCGATGGCCCGCCCGAGCTTGTCGGCCAGGGGCGAGGTGCCGCGCCGCACGGTGCCGGCGTTGGCCCCGGTGAGGAGCATGTCCAGCAGCACCTCTTCGACGGCGTGGGGCGGGATCCACAAGGTGCCGCAAAAGCTCTCGCCCCGGGTGGCGCCGAGCGCCCCCACGCAGCGGTCGGCGAAGGCGGTGACCATCTGGGCGAAGAGCGTGTCGGCCTCGACGAGGCGCTGGGTGGCGTCGGCGTCGTAGGAGAAGCTTCCCACCTCGGCGCCGTCGACGGCCATGCCGAAGACGTCGCCGCTGAGCTGGGCGCTGTGCCAGGCGGCGTCGACCCCGGTGCTGCTGACGACGGCGATCTGGCCCTCGCTGCGGTTGACCACGGCGCGGTCGATCTTCCCGCGGCGGTCGCGCGCCTCGATGCGGCCGAGCAGGTCGCGGCCGCGGGCCACCAGCGCATCGGGGCCCAGGGCCAGGATCTCCGGGTCGACCTGGGGCCGCAGGTCGGGCAAGGGGAGGGGATCGGGCAGGCCGGCCAGCGGATCGGGGGGGCTGGAGCGGGCCCAGGCCACGGCGGCCTCGGCGGTGGCGGCGAGGTGATCGGGCTGGTTGGAAGTGGCAAAGCCGATCCGGCCGTCGACGATCACCCGCAGGCCGAAGAGGGTCTCGGCGCTGGAGCAGACCTGATCGAGATCGCCGGCGAGGAAGCTTGCTTCAAGCTGGTCGGTGCGCTGGGCGTAGACCTCGGCCTGCTGGGCGCCGGCTCGCTTGGCGAGGGCCACGCCCTGGGCGCAGAGATCGCGCAGGGACTGCGGGTTCATGCCACACCCCCGTCTTCGGTCTTGCCGCTCAGCAGGGCCTTGCAGCGCAGGTGAGGGCCGCCAGCGTCGACCTTGGCGGGCTGGCCCTTGCCGCAGTGGCCCGAGCCCAGGTCCCAGCGCAGGGTGTCCGACACGCCGTCGACGCTGGAG
>JBEIQK010000466.1:0-5232 GCA_040376505.1 Alphaproteobacteria bacterium
CGTCGCCGACCGCGTCGCCGCCGCCATCGCCGCTGGCGCCACCCCGCTGCTTGACGCCGCGCGCTTCCCGGCCGCCGGCGAGTTGGGCCTGCCCTACCTCGCGCCCCAGATCCTCGTGAACGTCGATCACGACATGGCCCTGATGAGCGAGGAGACCTTCGGCCCGGCCTGCGGCATCATCAAGGTGGCCTCCGACGCCGAGGCCATCGCCCGCATGAACGACAGCCAGTTCGGCCTCACCGCGAGCGTCTGGTCGGCCGATGAGGCCGCCGCCGTCGCCATCGGCGACCAGCTCGACACCGGCACGGTCTTCCTCAACCGCTGCGATTACCTCGACCCCTCCCTCGCCTGGGTGGGCGTCAAGAATTCCGGTCGCGGCTGCACCTTGTCGTCGGTGGGCTACGAGCAGCTCACGCGGCCCAAGTCCTTCCACCTTCGTCACACCCTCTAGACCGCCCCGCGGACCCGACGCGAAAAGGAGCCCTCATGGGCGCAGAACCCCGTGGAAACTGGAACTTCCCCACCACCGTCAAGTTCGGCTGGGGCCGCATCGCCGAGCTGCCGCAGATGTGCCGCGAGTTGGGCATCTCCCGCCCGCTGATCGTCACCGATCCGGGGCTGGCCGCCCTGCCGATGGTGGCCGAGGCGCGCTCGATCAACGCCAACGCCGGCCTGCCCACCGTGGTCTTCAGCAAGATGAAGGCCAACCCGGTCGGCCAGAACGTCACCGATGGCGTGGACTTCTACAAGGAGAACGGCTGCGACGGCGTCGTCTCCTATGGCGGCGGCAGCGCGCTGGACGTCGGCAAGGCCGTGGCCCTGATGGTCGGCCAGGATCGCCCCCTCTTCGACTTCGAAGACCGCGAGGACTGGTTCACCCGCATCAAGGCCGACGGCATCGCGCCGCACCTCGCCGTGCCCACCACCTCGGGCACCGGCTCTGAGGTCGGGCGCTGCTCGGTGATCACCGACGAGTCCGTTCATGTCAAGAAGCTGATCTTCCACCCGAAGATGCAGCCGGCCCGCGTCATCTGCGACCCGGCCCTGACCGTGGGCCTGCCCGCCCACATCACCGCGGCCACCGGCATGGACGCCCTCTCCCACAACCTCGAGGCCTACTGCGCGCCGGGCTTCCACCCCCAGGCCGACGGCATCGCGATGGAGGGCATCCGCCTCGTCCAGAATTCGCTGCTCACCGCCACCCGCAGCGGCAGCGACCGCCTCGCCCGCTCGGAGATGATGGCCGCCTCGCTGATGGGCGCCGCCGCCTTCCAAAAGGGCCTGGGCGCCATGCACGCCATGGCGCACCCGATTGGTGCCGTGCTCGACGCCCACCACGGCCTCACCAACGCCGTGGTGATGCCCTATGTGCTGGTGCGCAACCGCGCCGTCATCGAGGAGCGCATCGCGCGGCTCGCCCGCATGATGGACCTGCCGGGCGGCAGCTTCACCAGCTTCCTCGACTGGGTCTTGATGCTGCGCAGCGAGCTCGGCATCCCCCACACCGCCGCCTCGCTGGGCGTCACCGAAGAAAACATCCCCACGCTGGCGGCGATGGCAGTGGAAGACCCCTCGGCGGGCGGCAACCCCATCGCCTTGTCGGTCGAGGAGTACACCCAACTCTTCGACATGGCGCTGCGCGGCGCGCTGTAGGGGGCTGGCTGGCTGGCTCTCCCCTCCCCCGCGGCGGCTCTGGCGAGGCTCTCCTCGCCGAGGGCTCCGTGATGCGTCATGGGGAGGGCTTCAGCCGCTCGGGCATCCTCACCCTGACAGCCGATCACCTGCGCTTTCGCGGCACCGCCCCCGGCGGCGCCGAGGGCACGCTGCGGGTGGGCCTCGCCGGCATCCAAACCGCCACCTTTCGCGCCGAGTTGGGCCTGCTCACCCTGCTCGCCGGCGAGGAGACCTACCGCTTCTCCGGCCCTGGGGCCCAGGCGGTTCACACGCGTCTGCCTGCGCTGTTGGGGCTGCGCACCCTCAAGCTCCCGCCACCCCCCGCCGCTCCGCCACCCCCGCCGCCGCCGCCCACCCCCGTTCGGGCCTGGCCGGGCGCCCTGCGGCATGGCATCGTCGCGCACCCCGGCGAGCTGCAGCCACGCCCCGAGGGCCTGCACTTTCACCTCACCGGCCGCCTCGACGCCCTGGTGGGGGTTCGCCCCTTCACCCTGCCCTGGGTGGACCTCGTGCGGGCCACCCTGCGCGGCTGGCCCGAGCTCAAGCTCGAGCTCTCCCTGCAAGAAGGCGAGCAGCGCAGCTTCACCCTGCGCGACCTGCCCGACCGCTGGGCCGAGCTGCCCGGCCTGCTGCACGCCGGCCTCGCCCGCCTCTTGACCGAGCCGATGGCGCTCAGCCTGTGGGTCGACGCGGTGCTCCGCCGCTGGCCCGAGCACCTCAGCCCCAAAGAGCGCGCCGACGCCCTGCTGCACACCCCCGCCCTCCAGGTGGTGCACGACCGCTCCTTGCGCATCGGCGTGCTGGTGCTCACCCGCAGCCGTGTGCTCTTCCTGCCCGCTGGCGGCCCCCAAAGCGGCGAGACCGCCTGGACCAGCGGCCTCGCCCGCATCGCCCGGCGCAGCGAAGACCACCGAGACGCCAGTTGGATCTGCTTTGATGCAGATCGTTCCCTCATCGAGCTGCGCCCCGCCGGGGGAGAGGCCGACGTCCAGCGCTTTTGGACCCACTGCCGAGCGCCCTCGCGCATCCTCTCCTGGGATGCCGCCGGGAGGCACACCCTCGAGCGCACGACCAGCAGCGCGGCCTTCATCCGCCTGCGCGCCGACGGCGTGGAGCGCGTCACCCTGCGCCCCGGGCAGGCGCTGCGCCATGTGTCGGGGTGGGGCGTCATCGTCCCGGCCGAGCAGGCCGAACCCTTGCTGGCGGCCGAGCGCATTTCGGTGGAGATCGGCCAGTTCGAGGCCGTCTACCAGTTCGACAGCCGGGCCATCCGCGCCGCACCCGCTCCCCCCAGCTTCCCCTCCCCCTTCTCCGGCGAGGCCTGGCTGGTGATCTGTTCATGGCCGGACGAGCTGCGCATCTACAACCAGCGTGAAGAGGTGCGGGTGCCCGTCTCCCTGGAGGGGCAGGCCTGGGTGGTGGGCGAAGGCGAGCTCGGCATCGCGCCGGCCGCGCTGGTGCTCCAGAACCTCTCGCGCGGCGGCTTCGCCGCCCAGATCGACCGCAGCCTGCGGGTGGGCACCCGCCTCGACTGCACCATCCAGGGCCCCGAAGAGCCCTTCACCTGTGTGGCCGAGGTCCGGCGGTCCGCCCCGATGCCCGGAGACGAGCACCTGCACCTGATCGGCTGCCGGTTGGAGCAGATCCCCCGCCCCACCGAAGACCAGATCAACCGCATCGTGCTGCGGGCGCAGCGGGCCGGCCTGGCCAGCCCCCACAGCCCCGATCCCGACGCCAGCGTACTTTAGGCGAGGCTGATGGCCACAAAGCCCAGCAGCGCGGGCAGCGCCTGGATGAAGAAGATGCGCGGCGAGACCGTGGCCGCGCCATAGGCCCCGGCGATCACGACGCAGCCGAAGAAGAAGTGCAAAACTGCCCCGCCATGGGCCGCCCCCTGCAGGCTCGCACCGGCGCCCCACAACAGCCCAGCGGCCAGAAAGCCATTGTACAGGCCCTGGTTCTTGGCGAGCACGGCCATCCGACGGGCGTCCTCGGGGCTGTTGCGAAAGGTCTTGAGTCCGATCGGCTTCTCCCAGAGAAACATCTCCAGAACCAGAAACCAGGCGTGCAAGGCGGCGACGAGGAAGGCCAGGACGAGGGCGATGGCGTGCATCTCCCCGGCCTATTGCTCTGCTTCGGGCACGGTCAATGGAAGTAGAAGCGAAGGTTCAACGAAGAGCCAATCGAGATCGCAGTCGCGTCGAAGTCGGTCTTGTCGAACTGCACGCGGTCGAGGTTGACCTCGGCGCCCAAGCTGAAGGCCTTGCCGATCCAGTACTCCCCGCCCACAAGGCCGCCGATCAGCGCGTCGGAGGTGGAGTCATCTCCGTCGTCGGTGGTGACGAGGCCAACCCGCCCGCCGCCGTAGGCGCTCGCATTGGGGCCGACAACCCAGCCTTTGGCCACCGACACCCGGATCGAGGCGAAGGAGAACTCATCGCCGTCGGCGTTGAGGCTGAGGTACTTGATCGCCGGCTCTACGCGCAGGGTGTTGGGGAACAGGATGGGTACGCGCACCTCTTTGATGTCGGTGAGGTCTGCGACGCGCTCGAACTCCGGCTCCAGGTAGCCAAGGTACCCGAGCGAGGCGAGCATCTCGGCGGTGACGCCGATGCCCACGCGCAGGCTGTCGGGCTCGGCGGGGTGGTCGGCGGCGGCTGCCGCGGTGGGGAGCAGGGCGAGGGCGAGGGCGAAGACGGTGCGGTTCACGGGGACTCCTGCGGTGTGAAGCCTCGGCGATCTACCCAGACTCCGGGTTGAGGTCAACGTGCTTGTTGTTGTGATTGGTGGTTTTCATGTTGATTGATTGCCACTATAGTTGATGTATGAGGAGGCCTCACCCGATGCTCCGGCCCGCCAACTTCGTCCGCATCACCTACCAAAAGCAACCCTTCTACATCATCGCCGTCCGTGCAGAGCGCGATGATCCGCAGGCCCTCGCTACCGCTGCCGAGATTGGCAAGGCCAGCATCCCCTTCTTCCTGGGCTGGGGCCACCACCCCACCGTGTTCTCCATGCAGAAGATGGTGGATTTGATTGCCGCCAACGAAGGGGGCCACTTCAACCAGGTCGCCGTGCAGCTCTGCATGACCCTGGGCCTCACCCTCCACGCTCGCGCGCACTGCGCCAGCCTCGCCGCCGCCCTTCGCCACGGCCACCGCCGCCCCAGCGACACGCCGCGCGTGGTCATTCTCCCCGTCCAGTCGATCGATCACCAGCGCCTCTCCGCCTTCATGGACACGCCCCTTCACCTGAGCCACGCGGCCTGAGCCGCCCGGGAGCCTGCCATGCCCCTGCGCGCCTGCCCCATTCAGCCCCTCCACTTCTTTCATGGCACCACGCGTCTCCTCGTGCTGGCCGTCGAAGCCCCCTACTTCGACCGCGACGCGCTGATCGAGACCCTCTCCGGCGCCTTCGCGGCCCTCCCCCCCCTGGGCTACCCCGCCTGCATGCGGCGGGTCTACCTCTCGGGGGTGCCCCTCTCCCCGACGCCGCTCCCCCGAGTCAATCAGGTGACGCACAACAAAGGAAACCTGGCGCCGCTTTTTTCCGCCAGTC
>JBEIQK010000943.1:0-2333 GCA_040376505.1 Alphaproteobacteria bacterium
ACGTCTTTGCCTTCGATGGTCTGCTCGACGCGCTTGCTCCAGCCCTTCTTGGTGTCGGTGTAGGAGTCGAAGCCCTGGGCGAAGCCCACCACCGAGTTGGCATTGGGGTTGGCGGTGACCCCCACCGTCGACCAGCCGGCCCCCTTCATCCGCTCGGCCAGGGTTTCGACCTCCTCGGCGATGCCACGGCCGAGGCTGCCGTTGGCCCGGTCGCCATCGACGCCGAGCTTGCGCGGGTGGATGCCCGTCACCATCGCCGCGATGCTGGGCCGGGTCCAGGGGGCGTTGGAGATCACCTTCTCGAAGCGCACGCCCTGGTTGGCGAGCTGGTCGAGGTAGGGCGTTGTGTTGCGCGAATTGCCGTACACGCCGATGCGATCGGCCCGCATCGTGCAGCCGATGACGACGATGAGCGTGTCAGACACGCTGGCGTTGGGGTTGGAGGGCGCAACCTCAGGGGGGGCGCAGCCCAGCAGCAGCGAGAGGAGGAGGGGGATCATGGCGAGTCTCTATTGGGGCCTGGGGCGGCTCGTCGAAGGCCGTCGATGACTTTTCGCAAGACGGTGTCGGCCAAGGGCCAGCCCTCGTCGCTGAGGCGCAGGGCGGGGCCGCGGCGGTGGGCGAGGCCGGTGGCGAGCAGGCTGGCGAGGGCGCTTGGGCGCAGCGCAAAGCCCAGATCGGCCTCCAGCGCCTCGAGATCGAGGCCGTCGGTGTGCCGCAGGGTGGTGAGCACCCGATCGTAGGCGGCGGCCTCGGCGTCGGGCCGCTCGACCTCGCCCCAAGGATCGGCCAGCCAGGCCTCGAAGGTGGCGTGGCCGCGGGTGCGGCGCCCGTCGGGGTGAAAGCCGTGGGCGCCCGGCCCGAGGCCGGCGTAGAAGCCGCCACGCCAGACCGCCTCGTTGTGAACGGCGGCGTGGTGCTGCTTTCGGAAGTTGCTCACCTCGTAGCGCTCGTAGCCATGGGCGCCCAGCGTGGCGACCGCGTGAAGGTACATGGCCCGCCAGACCTCATCGTCGACCGGCGCGAGCTGCCCGCGCTCCTTGGCCCGGGTGAGGGGGGTGCCCTCCTCAAAGGTGAGGCCGTAGAGCGAGACGTGGGGCGGCGAGGCGGCGAGGATGCCGGCCAGATCGACCTCGAAGTCGGTGAGGGTCTGGCCGGGCAGCGCGAAGATGAGGTCGACCGACCAGCTCTCAAAGCCGGCCTCGGCGACGAGCTGCAGCAGCTCCTGGGCCTCGTGAACGGTGTGCCCGCGGTTGAGCAGGTGGGCGAAGCGGGGGTTGAAGGTCTGCAGGCCCACCGACACGCGGTTGACGCCGTAGCCGCGCAGATCGGCGAGGTGGGCAGCCGAGAGCGTGCCGGGGTTGGCCTCCACCGTCACCTCGGCCCCCGGAGAGAGCGGCATTGCGCCGATGATCGCGCCGATCACCGCCGCGGGGGCCAGGGAGGGCGTGCCGCCGCCAAAGAAGAGGCTGTGGGCCGGGCCGGCGAAGTCGGCGGACTTGACCGCCCACTCCGACAGAATGCCGTCGCGCCACCGTTCATAGGGAGGTCTCGCTTCGACGTAGGTGACGAAGGCGCAGTAGGGACAGCGGCTCTTGCACCAGGGCGTGTGCACATAGAGGCCAAAGTCGCCCTGGGGGGCGCGGGGCGGGCTCATTTCGGGGCACCTTGGGGGCAGGTGGGCTAACAGGCCCGCCATGCTCTCCGTAGAACCCATCTCCGACGGTCCTGTCCTTCTCCTCGATCCCACCGGGCCCCAACCTGTTGTCGCGGTCTATCTCTGGGTGCAGGTCGGCTCCGCCGACGAAGAGGAGGGGCTTTATGGCGCCGCCCACCTCTTAGAGCACATGCTCTTCAAGGGTGCTGGCAGCCTCGGCGTCGGCGACATCACCGCCCAGATCGAGGCGATCGGGGGCGACCTCAACGCCTTCACCTCGGTCGAAGAGACGGTCTTTCACGCCACCGTGCCGGCCGGCCACGAGCTGCTGGCGCTGCGGCTCTTGTCGGAGATGGTGCTGCGCCCGGCCCTCGATCCCGACGAGCTGGCCCGCGAGAAGCTGGTCGTCATCGAGGAGATCCGCGGATCGACCGACGATCCGACCCAGGTGTTGGGCGATGTGCTGCGCCGGCGGGTGTATGGCGACCACCCCTACGCCCGCCCGGTGCTGGGCAGCGAAGAGAGCGTGGCGGCCATCACGCCCGAGCGCCTGCGGGCCTTCCATTCGCGGTGGTACATCCCCCAGAACACCGTGGTGGCCGTCGTCGGGCCCGTCGATCCCAAGGCGATCCGCGACTTGGCCGGCGCCCACCTGCGCGGCGGCCCGGCCCGCGCG
>JBEIQK010000147.1:0-10878 GCA_040376505.1 Alphaproteobacteria bacterium
GGCCCCTCTGTGTAAGGTGCAAGCCCTGACACAGCGGTGCAGGTTCTGATGAGCGGAGACACAACCCGCGTGGGCCCGCGCCACACGGGTTGTGGCTCTGCGATGGCTCGGCCAATGAGGTAAAGGTTTCGGTCGGCCCCCACGTCGTCACAGGCACGGTGCCGTTCCGCTCCTCGCCTGGAAACTGCCGTCTGTGCCAATGCGCAGCGCGAAAAGCCAACGCATGCCCTGGCGAAACAGAGAGAGTTGATCTCCAGGCCGCGTGCGAGTCTTGAGCCGCTCGTCGAGGCCGGTGTGTTCTCCGGCGGAGGTGCGACCATGACAGACCCCAGCCCTACCGTGGGCCCATAAAAGTCTCAGCCGCTTGACCTCGGGGACAGACAATTGACGGGCGCTGGTGGCGACGCTCCAGGCATCGACCATGCCGGGTTCCTCCACAAGGATTATCTGCGGCACGCGTGTCGGGTAACCGGTAATTGCACCCCCCTCAATTCGCTGGAGCCGGCCGATCTTGCCCATATAGTCCTTGACTTTGCGCGTTTTCCAATCCGCGTGTCCGACTTGAAAAAAATGATGGTTTCGAAGTCAAGCACCTCGTTTAAGGTAGCGAAGCCCCGGTCGGCCACGATGGTGAAACGAATGTCCTTTGGCTGGCGGTGCCGAAGTCAGAACAAAGGCTCGTGCTCGTGGTCGTTCCGCTGGCCAATTGCTCGGACTTCTTCCACGTCTTCCACAGGAGCAGTGTTGATCGCCATTGGCCGTCTGCACGCTCGCGACAAACAGGGTGTGATCGTCGCCGTCGCACGCCGTCCAGTCCAGTTTGACGCCGGCCTGAGGGCGGTCGTCCATCCGCACGTTGACCCAAGGCGCACCCAACGGGTTGAGGTCGATGCCTCGGTTGCTCAAATGCTGGTCCACCTGCTTCACCGCGCGGCGGTCCAATCGGGAGCGGGCCGCCGCCAACCCAGGCCCCACCGCGTGAATCGCCAGCGACGAAGCGTACCGCAGGCCCAGGGTGCCGTGTGCCAGTAAGAGAACCCGCTTTGCGTACAGATCTTCGCCAAAGAGCCCGTCGACAATGCGCTGCACCTCCCGCCCGCCCAGCCCGGGTCGCGGACCCACCTCGTTGATGGTGCCGGCTGCAGCGCTGTCTGGCGCACCTCATCCACTCAGCCCAATCAACGTGCCCCCCACTTGCGCCCCTCCGGACATCGCTCGCCCTTGTGGACCAGCCCCACCTCCTCCGGCAGCTCCCCCGGCGCCGGGGTCGAGCAGCAGACCTCCAGGATCTCCACCCCATCCGGCCGCTCCGGGCGCACGGCCACAGCGGTGAAGCCATCGCCGGTCTGCAGATGCAAGCGCCGCTGCGGGCTCGCCCAGGTCAAGGTCAGGCGGCCATCATCGCCTTTGAGCACGAGCCCCTCTCCCTCCACCACGACCGTGCGCGCGTGGACCTCCACATCCTCCTGGCCCAGGCTCATCGTGGCCACGCTGCCCTTGACCGAGAGCGTCTGGCGCTGGGCCTCGCACCAGTCCCGCGACCGCGCCTGCCCGCCCTCGGTGTCGACGAGGTACCACAGCCCCTCGACCTCTTCGGGCTTGGGCGCCGCCTTGCCGCCCAGGCCCGCGCAGGCCAGGGTGAAGAAGCCAAGGGGGAGCCATCGCCACATGCGCACCTCAGCGCCAGCGCCTATCTCGCCGCCTTGCCGCGCGGGGCGCGCCCGGGGTAAGCGGCCGGCCCGCCCCGGAGAGCCCCATGGCCCGCACCCCGAAGAGCACCCGCCCCAGCCGCGCGCGCAAGACCGCCCCCCTTGAGGGTGCCGCCGCCCCTGTGGCCGAGCCCGAGCCCTTCTCGCCGCCGGCCCCGCCTCCGGAGGTGCAGCCCGACCTTGATCTTGCTGCCGCCGCCGCCGACAATGAGGCGCCCGTCGCCGCCGAAGCGGCGCCCACCCCAAGTCTCGAACCGGAGATCCCCATGACCCCGGCCCCCATCCCCCACGTCACCAAGCGCATCGGGCTCTCGCTCGGCGCCGACATCTGCTGGCCCGGCTCCTACGAGGAGATCATCCGCCGGATGAACCTCAACCTCGATCTGGGCAGCCGCACCGTCGACTTCGCCGTTGAGCGGGTCAGCGTGGAGCCCTACAACCTGCGCCAGCCGGTCACCTACGACGTGGTGATCGATCGCCTCACGCACTGGTACCACACCAGCCGCGAGTGGATCAAAAAGGCCATCATCATGGATGGTCTGTATGTGCTCAACAACCCCTGGTCGATCCAGGGCTTTGAGAAGCACACCAGCTACGCCGCCATGCTGAAGTTGGGCCTGCCGGTGCCCGAGACGGCGATGATCCCGCCCAAGGAGCAGTGCGACAACGCCGACGTGGGCACGATGCTGAAGAAGTACGGCCGGGCCTTCAACCTCGACGATGTCGGCCGCGACATCGGCTACCCGGCCTTCATCAAGCCCTACGACGGCGGCGCCTGGGTGGGCGTGTCGAAGGTGCGCAACACCAAAGAGCTGCAGGCCGCCTACGACAGCTCCGGCCAGCGCATCATGCACCTGCAGAAGGCGGTGGACCCCTTCGATCTGTTCGTGCGCACGGTGGGCATCGGGCCCCAGGTCGAGGTCATGAAGTATGACCCCACCGCGCCCCTGCACGCCCGCTACGTCACCGCCTTCAACTTCGTGAACGGTCAGGAGGAGTGGGACTACCTGCAAGACCAGATGATGACCATCAACGGCTTCTTTGGCTGGGAGTTCAACTCCTGCGAGAGCCTGCGCAAAGACGGCGTGTTCTACCCGATCGACTTCGCCAACGCCTGCCCGGACTTTCAGGTCACCAGCCTGCACTTCTACTGGCCGAACATGGTGAAGAACATGATCAAGTGGTCGCTCTTCTGCGCCGCCACCGAGCGCAAGATGGCGATGAACGCCGACTGGAGCCCCTACTACGCCGTGCTCGAAAAGGACCTGCCCTTCCGCGAGCGCCTCGCCGGCTACGCGAAGATCAGCCGCGAGCGCATGCAGGCCGATCAGTTCGCCGAGTTCTGCGAGACCCACCTGTCTCACCTCGATGAGGTGGCCTGGGAGTTCTTCGGCAGCCAGCGCTGCCACGATCTGGTGCGCGAGAAGGTGGCCGCCCTCTTCCCCCGCCACGAGATCGAGATGTTCACCAATCACTTCTTCGGCCTCGTCCAGTTCTGGCGCCGCTGTGAGGCCGACCGCCTCGCCGCCAAGGGCGTGGTCGTCGGCGGGGTGAAGGGATGATCAAGCGCAGCGGACCCTGGTTCTCGCGGAACCTGAACAAAGAGGTGGGCGTGGCCCGCTGGGGCACCAGCGGCCAGCCCGTGCTGCTCTTCCCCACCTGCGGCGGCGACGCCGAGGAGTGCGAGCGCTTCTTGATGATCAAGGTGCTGACCCCGCTGATCGAGGCGGGGCGCATCCGGGTCTACAGCTGCGATTCGGTGAGCGGCCCCATCTGGATCGACGACGCCATCAAGCCCGCCGAGAAGGCCCGCTGGCAGAGCCGCTTCGACGCCTTCCTCTACCGCGAGCTGGTGCCTCTGATCCGCGCCGACGCGGGCGATGCGAAGGCCGAGATCATCACGGCGGGGGCCAGCATCGGCGCCTTCAACGCCGTGTCGACCCTCTGCCGGCACCCCGACGCCTTCAAGCTGGCCATCGGCATGTCGGGCTCCTACGATCTGTCTGGCTTCATGGACGGCAGCTACACCTACGACTTCCACGTGTCGTCGCCCCAGCACTTCGTGCCCCAACTGCCCCCCGGCGAGCAGCTCGATCTGCTCCGCCAGCGGATGGTGATCCTGGCGGTGGGCGAGGGCCGCTACGAGCGGCCGCAGAACTCCTGGAAGATGGGCCAGGCCCTCGGCGGCAAGGGCGTGCCCAATCGGGTGGACTTCTGGGGCCCCGAGCACGACCACGACTGGATGACCTGGCGCGAGCAGCTCCCCCAGTACCTCGACCACCACTGCCCCTGATCCATGGAGCGGCGGGCCGCGCTCGGCGCCCTGCTCACCGGCGGGGCGGGGCTTTGGGGCCTGCTGCGCCTCGGGCGCCACGGCGAGCACGGCCGGCTGCGCTTTCCCGAGGAGGCCGCCGCCGCGGTGGATGGCCTTGTGCTGGGCAGCTCGGTGGCCCGGGCGGCGCTCGACCCTGCCGGACTGCCCGGGCGCTGGTCGGCCCTCTGTTTACAAGGCAGCCAGCCGGCCCACTGGCTGGCCCTCCTGCGCCACCAGGTCTTCGCCGCCGGAGCCCGCCCAGCCGTGGTGCTGCTCTACGCCCCCCTGCACAGCCTGCTCGGTGGGCCGCTGGCCGACCCCTATGATCAGGCCCTGCTCATCGATCTGCTGAGCGAGCCCGACGAGGCGCTGATCGCCGCCGCCCTGCCCCAGGCCTTCGACCCCTGGGAGCGCCTCCATCGGGGCCGGGTGCGGGCCCGGCGCCTCCTCCTCGAGGGGCTGGGCCACGCCCTCCCCGCGCTCCTGCTGCCCGCCGAGGCCGTTGTTGCCGCCAGCGCCGCGGCCCCCCTGCCCGCCGATCCCGATGCCGCCTTCGCCACCGTGCCCGGCGCCCCCACCGCCGGCCGCCCGCCCGCCGCCGCGCCGCCCCTGCTCGCGCCCGAAGAGAGCCTTCTGCCGGCCCTCCAGGCCGCCTGCGCGGCCCAGGGTGCACAGCTCCAGGTGGTGGCGCCGGCGCGCCGGCGGCCTGCGTGCGCGCCGGGCCCCCGCGAGAGATCCCTGGTGGACTGGCTCGCCGCCCAGGGCATCCCCTTGATCGACCTGGGGGGCGAGGCCTTCGCACCCGACCTCTTTGACACCGACTGGCACCCCAATGCCGCCGGCAAGGCCGCCGTGACGGCCCGCCTCGCCGCGGCCCTTGCCGGCGACCGTCTGCGCTGTGGCGGCTGAGCGGGCAGGCGCGCCGCGGCTGTGGCACAATGTCGCCATGCGCCCCACCGCCCTCCTCCTCGCCTGCCTGCTCGCCTGCTCCGATGACCCCGCCGCCGAGAAGGGCGATGGGAGCGATGGCAGCGAAGACACCAACCCCCAACCCACCGATGACACCGGCCCCGGGCCCGACACCGGCCCCGCCCCCTACGACCCGGTCGAGGACTGCACGGCGCTTGGGCTCGGCGTGGTGCCCTTTGAGGCCAGCGCCGCCGATGACCCCACCCTCTACGCCCTGGCCGCCGACTTCGAGGTGCCCACCCTCGACGGCACCTGGCGGCTGAGCGAGCAGTGGTCGGGCTGCGACAATTATCTGTTCATCCCCGAGACCCCCCGCCAGGAGTCCGGGGCCCCGCGCGGCATTTGGGAGCGGGCCGGCGACTTCGGCGACCTGCTGGAGCGCACGCCCCCCAACACCCACATCTTCTTTCTGCCCAAGTCCGCCGACGCCGAGGGCCGGGCCGAGACCCTGGCCGACCTCGTGGAGAAGGTCGAAGGCGCCTACGAAGACATGGACGAAGAGACGGTGGCCTGGTGGCGGCGGCACGTCCACTTCGTCGATCTGCGCGGCAAAGACATCGAGGGCTGGCTGGGCGACACGATCACCAACCCCGGCTGGGGCACCGGCATCGATCGCAGCCAGCGCGTGCGCTACATCGGCTCCTTCGCCGATCCGCGCCGCTATGACGGCGACTACGGCTGGTTCGGCCCCAACCTGATGATGGCGGCCAATGAGGCCATCTACTACAACCATGAGCACGACCGTGACGCGCGCCTCGCCGCCGAGGATGCCCTGGTGGTGCCCACCTTCACCGGCGAGCTGGTCTCGGATGGCGGCTGGAGCGGCGCCCCGGGCACCGTCTCCTTCGAGCTGCCCGACGCGGCCACGATGGCCGGCTACGACACGCTTGAGCTCGACATGGAGCTGCTCTGCGACGGGGCCGGCGAGTATGGGGAGTGCCCGGCCTGGGACTACCTCACCTACCTGTGGGTCTGCCCCGACGGCGACTGCAGCCCCTGCAACGGCGGCAACCACAAGGCCTGCCCGGAGCTCGGCCGCTACATCACCACCTACCACCGCGAAGGGCGCTGGGTCCACGATGTCTCCGCCCTGCTGCCCCTCTTCGCCGAGGGCGGCCCGCAAAAGCTCGCGTTTTGGACCGTTCAGCCCTACAACGTGAGCCTGGATCTGCGCTTCACCAACCAGGGCAAGGAGGGCCGGGCCGAAGACGCCCAGCTCATCTTCGTGGGCGGCACCTTCAACAGCACCTACTCCGACCGCGAGCCCGTGCTGGTCGACATCCCAGCCGATGTCGTGAAGGTCGAGGTGGCGGCGGTGCTCTCCGGCCACGGCATGAACGAACCCGACAACTGCGCCGAGTTCTGCGTGACCGACCACCACGTCTATGTGAACGGCGCCGACTACCTCTGGGACCTGTCCACCCCCGAGGATGACAGCCAGTTTGGCTGCATGGAGCAGATCGAGCAGGGCACGGTGCCCAACCAGTTTGGCACCTGGTGGTATGGCCGCAACGGCTGGTGCCCGGGCAAGCCGGTGGACATGCTCACCCAAGACATCACCGCCGACATCGTGCCCGGCGCGGTGAACGAGCTGCGCTACGCTGGCTACCACGAGGGCCTGCCCTACACGGGCTCGGCCACGATGGACGCGGCGATCTGGCTGGTGGTCTACAGGTAGCCAGCCGCGTAGGCGAGGCCGAAGACCAGGATCACGCTGGCCAGGAAGGCGGCGGCCGGGTGGGGGGCCAGGCCGGACGCTGCCGCGGCCGACCGCTGGTTGACCAGCAGGGCCGTGCGGATGGTGAAGGTGCGCTCCAGATCCTCGAGGGCCATCCCGCCGCTTGCCGGGGCCACCGGGGGCGGCATCAGGCTGAGGACGAGTGCGCCCACGCTGTCGGCGGTGGGGCGGACCTCCAGGCTGGCGCAGAAGGCGTCGAGCTCCTCGGCGAGGAGGTGGGCCGCGGCCTGCCGGCGGCTCGGATCCCGCGACAGGGCCCGGCTGAGGATGGAGGCCAAAGCCGGGGGCAGATCGGCGGAGAGCGTGATCGGGTCGACCATCTCGCCCTGCACGGTGCCTTCGTAGAGCGACCGCAGGCTGTCGTCGGGGTAGGGCGGCTGGCCGGTGCAGAGCCAGTGCAGCAGCACGCCCACCTGAAAGAGGTCGGCGGCCGGCCCCTGACCGGCGAGGGGCCCGATCCCACGCTGCAAGGCGGCGGCCACGCCAAAGTCGACGATCTTGGGCCCGCCCACCGGCGAGACGATGATGTTGTCGAGGCGCAGGTCGCCGTGGACGAGGCCGAGGGGCTGGTCGTCTTCGTCGCACAGCTCGTGGATGTGGGCGAGGCCGCGGCAGAGCTGCGCCATGGTCCAGGCGATGGCGCCGTAGGGGCGGGCCTCGAGGCGGCCGATGCGCCGCTGCAGCGCGGCCAGGGTGGGCCCGGAGATCCGCTCCATGGCGATGTAGGGGATGCCCACCTCGGCGCCCAGCTCGAAGACCTGCACCACCTGGGGGTGGCACATGCGGGCAGCGAGGCGGGCCTCATCGAGGAAGGCGCTCACCACATCGGGGTCGTCCACCCGCTCGGGATGGACCGCCTTGACGACGAAGTCCTTCTCAAAGCCCGCCGCCCCCTGGTGCAGGCGCGCCCACCAGATGCCGGTCTCGCGGCCCGAGGAGATGGGCATCAGCACGCTGTAGCGCCCGAAGCGGGGCACGGGCGGCGCGGAAGCAGGGGAGCTGACTCGGGCGGATTCAGACATGCAGCGGCTCCCGCCTCAGCGCCGGGAGGGCCGAGAGGGGTCAGGAGGGGTTCGAGGTCGCCATGCGCAAAGTAGCCGAATCCGCGCGGGCTGCCTGTCCCTTCTTGTCGCCGGCCGCGCAAAATCTGCGCCAGCGCGACGCCCTGCGCATCAAACGTCAGGTTTACAGCCTCGCCACGGCCCGTTGCTGAATTAGCGAGGCGCCGCGCGGCCTCGCCGCGAAGGGAGCCTCATGAACATCGCGATCCTCTCCGGGAGCCACCGCCCCGACAGCCAGAGCGCCCGCGTGGCGCGCTACCTCCAGCAGCAGCTGAGCCCGATGGCCAGCGCCTGGATCTACGAGCTGGCCAACAACCCCCTGCCGCTGTGGGACCAAGGCGTCTGGTCGGGCAGCGAGCCCTGGCCCACCCTTTGGGGCCCGGTCGCCGAGAAGCTGCGCGCCAGCGACGCCCTCATCGTGGTCGCCCCCGAGTGGGCCGGCATGGTGCCCCCCGGCGTCAAGAACTTCCTGCTGCTGTGCGGCAACGCCGAGTTGGGCCACAAGCCCGGCCTGATCGTGGGCATCAGCTCGGGGATCTCCGGCACCTGGCCGGTGGCCGAGCTGCGGCTCTCCGGCACCAAGAACAACCACCTCTGCTGGGTCCCCGACCACCTGATCCTGCGCGGCGTGGGCGCGCTGCTCCAGGGGCCCACCCCCGAGGGCGAGATCGACGCCCAGGTGCGGGCCCGCATCGACTACAGCCTCGGCCTGCTCGTGGAGTACGCCAAGGCCCTCGCCGCCGTGCGGGCCAGCGGCAAGGTCGACCACAAGACCTACGCCTTCGGTCAGTAACTGGCGCGGCGCGTCAGGCGGGCGTGGGCGAAGAGCAGGGCCGGAAAGCCCAGCGCCCAGGCGAGGCCAAAGGCCGGCGCCGCCCAGCCCGCCTCGCCGAAGCGCAGCACGCCCAGGCCCTCGCCGGGCAGGTAGGCCAGCGGAAAGCCGAGCCCGCCCACCAGCGCGGCGACCCCCGCCCGCCCGGGCGCCATCAGCCCGGCGAAGCTGCGCGGCAGGGTGCTGGCGAAGGCCAGCCACATGCCCAGGAGCCAGGGCGGCAGGGCTCCGCTTTGGGGAGCGATCAAGGCCAGAACGCCGGCCTGGGCGAGGGCAGCGTCGAGGCTGGCCCCCAGCGCGGCGACGGCGAGCAGGGCCGGGGCCTCGGCCCGCGGTTGGGTGGAAAAGAGGCCCAGCTGCAGCCCGGCCACCACCGCCCCCGCGAGGAGCCCGAGCGCCCCCAGGCCGGCCTGGGCGGCGAAGACATTGGCCCACCAGCCAGCCTGAAAGAGCAGGAAGCTGCCCAGGGTGCCGCGGCTCACCGGCGCTCCAGGGCGAGGCGCAGGCCGTCGCGCGGCCGGGGCAGGGGGATCAGGGTCATCGAGAGGTCTTGCCCCGGAAGCAGGCGCCAGTCCAGCGTCCTCAGGGCCAGGGCGGCCAGCACGCCGGTCTCCAGCCAGGCGTAGTCGAGGCCGGCGCAGACCCGGGGCCCGGCGCCAAAGGGCAGGAAGGCGAAGCGATCGCGGCCGGCCACCGCCTCGGGCGCGAAGCGGTCGGGGTCGAAGCGGGTGGGCTCGGGAAAGACGGCCGGATCGTTGTGGTTGAGGCCCAGGGCCACCAGCACCGCCCAGCCGGCCGGAAAGCGCCACCCGCCAAAGGAGCAGTCCTGCTCGACCTTTCGGAAGACCCCCGCCACCGGAGGGTAGATCCGCATCACCTCGTTCAAGGTCTGGCGGAGGAAGGGCATGGCCTCGAGGTCTTCGAGGCGCAGGGGCTGGGCCGGATCAAAGGCGGCCTGCTCGGCCACGAGGCGCGCCCGCACCGCCGGGTGCTGGGCGATCAACAGAAAGAAGCTCGACAGCGTAGAGCTCGACGTGTCGTGGCCCGCGAAGAGCAGGGTCAGGAGCTGATCGGCGAGCTCCTCGCGATCGAGGGGCTGGCCCTCCTCCCCCACCGCGCGCAGCAGCACGCTGGCCATGTCGCTGCCCCGGTCGCCCTGGTCGAGGCGGGCGCGGATCAGCGCCAGCAGCGCCTCGCGGGCCTGGAGCGCCCGGCCAAAGGCCGTGAAGGGCAGGTTGATCGGCAGGCTGAAGAGGCCCTCGCCCCAGGTCGAGAAGGTGCTGCGGTAGGCCTCCACCGCCGCACCCTCGCCCAGCACCACCGCGCAGGCCACGGCCATCGCGTAGCGGTTGAGCAGGGGCACCAGGGTCACCTCCGGGCGGGCCGCCCAGACGGCGAGGTGCTCCCGGGCGATCTCCTCCACCCGCGGCAGGCTGCCGGTCAGCTCACGGCGACCGAGCACCTGGGCGAAGAGGCGCCGCCGCTGGGCGTGGACGGCGCCCGACTGGGTGGTGATCGCCTTTCGGCCGAGCAGGCGGGCGGTGGACGGCGGCCAGCGGGGCCCGAAGAGGCGGCCCTCCTGGGTGAGGACGAAGCGGGTGGCCTCGGCGCCGCTAACCACGACGGTGGGCGCGCCAAAGAGGTGGACGGTGAAGACCGGGCCGTAGCGCGCGCGCTGGTCGGCGAAGAAGGCGCCGCCTGCGCGCAGAAAGCGCAGGCTGTGCCCGATCAACGGCGGTGCCCAGGGGCCCGGCGGAGGTGAGAGCGGCTGCAGAGCGGTCATCGTGCTTCCCAGCGCGGCGCGGGCGACGCCACCGCAACGGGCCCCAGCGTAGCCCAGACAGACCACCGCGGGCCCTGGCCGATGGGGCCCATGGGTTAGTCGGCTTCGACGGAGAGCCCGCGTGACCGAGACCCAGCAGGAGCCCCAGCCCGCCCCGGCCGTCGCCGAGCCCGCCGCCGCGCCCGCCGCACCGGCCCCCGCCGACGCGCCCTCCCCGATCGAGGAGCCCGCCGGCGCCGCGCCCGCCACCGTCGAGCCGGTCGAAGAGGCCCGCGCAGACCGGGTCAGCGACGCGCCGGTCTCCGCTGAGGAGGGCCCCCCGCCGCAGCGCGAGGCGCTGGTGCTCGACGATGTGACCACGCTGGCCCCCGAGGGCCGGATGCGCGTCGACGAAGATCGCAACGTGCCGCGCGGCGACACGCTGATCCCCTCCTACGAGGAAACCGCCGCCTCTCGCCTCGGTGCCTCGCCC
>JBEIQK010000988.1:0-2113 GCA_040376505.1 Alphaproteobacteria bacterium
CTCGGTGACGCGGCGCGCGGCCTCTTCGAGGGGCCCCAGGTCCTCACCGCGCAGGGCCACTTTTGGGCAGCGGGCCGCCGCGATCAGCCGGGCGGTGGCGTTGTCGACGGCGAGGGCCAAGGCCAGCCCGGGGGCCCGGGCGATCTCGCCGCGCCCCTCCACCACCAGCACATAGGCCTGCCGCATCGCCGGCAGCGCCACCACCACCGGCGCGGGTATCGCCGGAGACGGCGCTATCGCCGTGCTCCTGGCCTCGGCGTGGGGCTCGGCGAGGCGGATGAGCTGACGGAGCGCCGCGCGGGCCTCGGCCTCCTCGCCCCGATCCGCGGCCGAGCGGGCCCGAAGGAGCTGCTCCGACAGCTGCGTGAACAGGTCGATCGGCGCCGCGGCCCGCTCGGGGGGCGGCGGGGCTCCGGGCGTCACCGCCGGCGACGGGCTCTCCCGGGCCGCCAGGAAGGCCGCCTCCACCTGACTGACCTTGGCCCGACCCGTCAGGGCGCGCTGCACGAGCTGATCGAGGTCCGCCGGCAGGGCGCGGACCACCGGCGGCGGCGGCGCGCTCGGCGAGGGCATCGTCGCCCCGCAGTACAGGCAGCTCACCCGGTGCGGCGCGTTGGCCCGCCGGCAGCGAGGGCAGTCCACCATCGCCCCCGGCGCGCTCATCGGGCCTCCAGCCGATCGGCGATCGCACAGAGCGCGGCGTAGCCCTCCACGAGGCGGGGCCCCGGGCGCCCCAAGAAGGCCTCGCTGATCGGGAAGATGTGGCCTTCGCGCACCGCCCGGCTCTGGGCCAAGGAGGCGCGCCGGGCCACCACCTCGGTGCGGTACTTCTGCAAGGGCACGCCGCACCAGCTGATCACCACGGCGTCGGGCTCCAGGGCGGCCACCGCGGCGTCGTCCAGGGGGCAGCTCTCCACGTCGCGGTCGCCCAGCACGTTGTCGATGCCAGCCCGATCGAGGAGATCCTGCACCCAACTGCGGCGGGCCGCGCCGATGACGGGCTTGGGCCACCACTCCACCAGCAGGCGGCTGCGCGTGGCCCGGGAGACCGGCGCCAGCCCCTGCCGCATCGCCGCCACCGCCTGCACCGCGGCCTCTCCGCGACCGAGGATGCCGCCGATCTGCAGCATGTCGCGCATCACCTCGTCGATCGAGCGCGGGGCCAGCACCAGGATGTTGAGCTTCTCGCGGGCGAGGCGGTCGAGCACCTTTTCGTGGCCCGGCACCGTGAGGCTGGCCAGCACCAGGTCGGGCTTCAGCGCCGCCACGCGGGCGGCGTCGACGTCGAGATCCTTGCCCACCCGCGGCAGGCGGCTCACCACCGCCTCGGGAAAGTCGGAGTGGTCGTCTACGCCCACCAGCAGGCCCTCGGCCCCCAGGGCGCAGACGATCTCGGTGTTGGAGCAGGTCAAGCTGACCACACGCATCTCGCGCACCCCTCTCGGCCCTCAGGCCCGCAAGGCCACCATCGGCCCCAGGCGCGGCGCCACGCCGCCCCGAAATCGACCACGCAGGTAGAAGACGCCGTCCTCACCGCGCTCTCCGTCGATGCGGCCAAAGGGCGTCGGCAGGTCGACCGCCCGCTGGAGCTGCGGCCCCACGACCAGGGTGCCCCGGCTGACCCGCACAACATCGAGGGCAACCAGGGCGACCATCGCGGCGGAGAGCGGATCATCGCCAGCCCCCAGCGCGCCGCGGGTGGGATGCCGCACCGTGGCGAAGGCGCCGGTGGGCCCCGCCAGCGCCATCAGCGCGCCGAATGGATCGCCGAGGACCCCAGCCCGCCCCGCCGCGGTGAAGGCCGTGGCGCTGAGCCCGATGTGGGCCCCCCCGGCGAAGAGCACGCCGCCGCCGAAGCTCCCGCCGGCCTCGACCGCGAGGCGGGTGGCCGTCACCCCCGGGTGGTTGGCGTCGAGCAGGCCCAGCCAGACCGACATCAAGGTGGCCGCCGCCGAGCCATCCGCCGCCACCCCCGGCGACAAGGTCCACGGCGCCGGCCCCAGCACAGCGTCGAGGCCCTCGCGCGCCTTGCCCCCCTCCAGGGCCCAGGCCGGCGCCCGCGGCTCGATCGCCCGCAGGCTCCGCGCGCTCATCAGCAGGGCCGCGCAGCGCC
>JBEIQK010000556.1:0-4454 GCA_040376505.1 Alphaproteobacteria bacterium
CCGTGTTGGTGGTGCCCAGATCGATGCCGATGGCCTTGCCCATTCCATGACCCTGGTGAGGGTGCCCATCATAGCAACCTGCGATCGCCTGCGCGGCCCCTGCGCCCCCAAAGCCGCGGGCCCGCGACCGGCGGGCCCCGGGCCGTGGGTTTTGCCCTCGCCAATTCCCTGCCGGTGGCCGCTCTCAGCCGACTTTCACCCGGCCTGAGCCCAGAGATCGCCCGACTCGGCGAAGGGGAGGGCCGCCGCCCGCACCGCCGCCGTCGCCCGAAGCGCCGCCTGCAGGGTCTCGGCCCAGGGGCCGGTGGTGGCGCGCACATAGCCCTGGCGGGCCAACGGGATGGCCGGGTCTTCGCCCTCGGCCAGCGGATCGGCGGGCAGCGCATCGTAGTAGGATCGCCACTCGGTGGTCACAGCCAGCACCCCGCGCAGGCCGTGGGGGCCAGCCAGGGCGGCCTGCAGCCGCATCGCCGCGTCTTCGTTGACCCGGTGCTGATCGCTGGTGTTGTCGAGGCCGTAGTCTTCGAGCCGGCAGCGCTCCGGCCCCTCCACGAGGGCATGGCACAGCTCGTGGAAGATCATCTGCCCCACGTTGTCATCGGGGTCAAAGCCCGCCGGGGTGGAGATCGTGAGGGTGTCGACCCCATCCCAGGAGGCGTAGACCGCCTCGCTGCGCCGCAGGCCGATGCCCAGGCGGCGGGCGGCGCCGACCCAGATGAGCTCGATGGGATCGCGGTACACGGCGGTGATGGTGCGCATGGCCGGCCCGGTAACCAGGGGTCGCGCGGGCTTGCAGGGGGCCTCGGTCGCACGGGTGGGCGGCGAACAGGTGCCCGCGGTGGCGCACCGCGCAGCGCGCGAACCCCTGTATGCGATTCCCCGCGGTATCGGGCCTTCTACCTTGGAAAACCTCCACTCCAACCCAACACAATCCTCCGCAAGGGTCTCTTTCGGCAAACCCTCTCAATCTCCGAGCTTCGCAGCCGACTCCCCTCGACCCGCGCTCCCTCCCGCCGGAGCCAGCCCGCACCCCCATCCGTTGACGCACCCGCCCCTTTCTCCTCGACGCCAGGTCTATCCAATCGCCCCGATGGATCCGTACACCGGCAAGTCCCCTGGCGTGCCCGACGACCCCCTGCGCCCTGACCTCCTTTCCTTTGCCGAACCCGACCGCGGCGCCGCCGTCCAGCGGTCGGCCGTGCTGCGACCCGCACAGCATCCTTGAGACGGAGCATCCCATGCCTAAGACGGCTGGAAAGCCCGATGGCCCCGGACGCTCGGTGCCGAGCCACCCCTCCACCGAGCCGGGCGCGGACAACGACACCTTCCGCTTCGACTCCCCGCTGGCCCCGCCCGCCACCTCGCCCAGCGGCATCGACGCGCTCCGCTTCCAGCCCCGCGGCTGCCTCGGCCTCGGCGGCATGGGCGAGGTCCTGCGCGTCTTCGACCCCACGCTGCGCCGCGAGGTCGCGCTCAAAATCGCCCACGCCCACACCGTCCGCAACGAGGCCCTGCGCGAGCGCTTCATCGAAGAGGCCCAGATCCAGGCCCAACTCCAGCACCCGAACCTCGTCCCCGTGCACGAGATGGGCACCCTCGGCGATGGCCGCCCCTGGTTCACCATGGACCTCATCCGCGGCGACTCGCTGCAGGTCGTGATCGACCGCGTCCAGGGCGCCAGCCTCCACGCCTGGGGCGTCGACCCCACCGGCTGGAGCCTACGGCGCTTGCTCTCCACCCTCGCCGCCGCCGCCCACGCCGTCGGCTACGCCCACGACCAGGGCGTCACCCACCGCGACCTCAAGCCGCAGAACCTGATGGTCGGCGTCTTCGGCGAGGTGCGCGTGGTCGACTGGGGGCTCGCCAAGGTCCGCGGCCGCCCAGAGCCTTCTGCCTTCGACCTCGACGAGAATGAGCCCGCCTCCAGCATCATCACCGCCCGCAGCGAGAACCCCAACCTCGCCACCCAGATGGGCAGCGTCTCGGGAACCCCCGCCTACATGGCCCCCGAGCAGGCCCAAGGCCGCATCGATCTCCTGGGCCCGGCCACCGATGTCTACGCGCTGGGCGCCATCCTCTACCAGATCCTCGCCGGCCACCCGCCCTACCACCTCCCCGGAACCCAACCCAACGCCCGCGAGCTGCTCAAGCGCGCCCTGCGCGGCCCCCCGCCGCCCCTGCGCGACGTCGCCCGCCTGCCGATCCCCGACGAGCTCGACGCCCTCGTCGCCCAGGCCATGGCCCGCGACCCCGCCGACCGCCCGCCCAACGGCGCCGCCTTCGCCGCCGCCCTCGACGTCTACCTCGACGGCAGCCGCCGCCAGGAGCTCGCCCGCTCGATCGTCGAGGCCGCCGACGCCACCCAACCCCAGGCCGCCGCCCTGCGCGCCGAGGCTGCCCAGCGCCGCGCCGGCGCCCAGGCCGCCCTCGCCGCCACCCCAACCTGGGCGCCAGAGACCGACAAGGCCGGCGCCTGGGCCGAAGAAGACGCCGCCGCCAGCCTCGACCGAAAGGCCGCCCTCCTCGACGGCGCCCGCCGGTCGGCCTACGTCACCGCCCTCTCCCACGCCGCCGACAATCCAGAAGCGCACTGCGCCCTCGCCGCCGTCTCGCGCGCCCGCCTCTCCGAGGCCGAGGCCGCCCGCGATCCCGACGGCGCCGCCACCGCCGCCCAGGACCTCCGCGCCAACCTCCTCGCCCTGCCCCTCGACCACCCCAAGCGGGTGGAAGGCCTGCGCTTCCTCGACGGCGCCGGCACCCTCACCCTGGCCCTCGCCACCCCGGGGGCCACCCTCCACCTCGATCGCCTCATCGAGCACCAGCGCCGCCTCGTCGCCGAGCCCGCCGGGCCCCTCGCCCTCGGGTCGGCCGATCCGTTCACGGCGCCCATCGGACGCGGGAGCTGGCGCCTGCGCATCCACGCCCCGGGCCACGCCGCCATCCACTACCCCTTCTTCATTCGCCGAAACGGCGACTGGATCGACCGCGACCCCCGCACCGGCACGCTCCATCCCCTTCGCCTCCCCCGCGCCGAAGACATCGGTCCTCACGAGGTCTTCATCCCGGGCGGCTGGTTCTCGGCCGGCGGTGACCCCCGCGCGCCGGGAAACCCCCTGTCGGCCCGCGAGGTCTGGATCGACCCCTTTGTCCTCGACCTCCACCCCATCACCCACGGCGACTGGCTTCAGTTCCTAAACGCCCTGTGTGAGTCCGGCCGCGAGGCCGAGGCCCTGCGCCACGCCCCCCGGCTCCTCGCCGCCAGCGCCAGCCAGCAGGGCGCACTCCTCTACACCTACGAAGACGGTCGCTTCAGTCTCCCCTCCCCTTCCCGCGATCACTGGACCCTGTCCACCCCCGTCTGTCTCATCGACTGGTTCGGCGCCCAAGCCTACGCCCAGTGGCGGGCCCAGTCCACCGGCCTCCCCTACCGCCTCCCCGACGAGCTCGAGCGCGAGAAGGCCGCCCGCGGCGTCGACGGCCGTCTGTACCCCTGGGGGGACCGCTTCGACCCCAGCCGCTGCAACATGCGCGACTCCCACCCCGGCGGCGCCCGCCCCGTCGAGGTCCACGCCTTCCCGGAGGACGAGAGCGTCTACGGCGTGCGCGGCCTCGCTGGCAACACCCTCGATTGGACCGCCACCCCCTATGTGCAGGCGGGCCTCGTCGCCGATGGCGCCGCCCTCACCCTCCCACCGGAGCCCCCGGCCGCCGAACGCTACGTCACCCGCGGCGGCGCCTGGGCCGACGCCGCCAGCAGCGCGCGCGCCGCCACCCGCTACAACCTGCCGCCCCACATGCGGCTCGACTTCCTGGGTCTGCGACTTGCCCGCACGATTCAACTGTAACATAGCGTTACAGGTATATTTTCGCCGCATTCGCCGGTTGCCCATCTACGCCGACGCCTCGCCGGGGGGGATAAGGTCCCTGCCTGGAGGCCCGATGGGCGAACCGAAGCTCGCCGCCGTCGAAGACCTGCCCGATCACATCGACGGTGAGCGGCTTAACGGCGAGGTCTACCCCCGCACACGCCCCAGCGGCCCCCACGCCCGCGCCAGCAGCGCCCTGGGCATGGACCTTGGAGAACCCTTCCAACGCGGGCGCGGCGGGCCCGGTGGCTGGTGGGTCCTCGACGAACGCGAGCTTCACCAAGGCGGCCATGTGCTCGTCCCCGATCTCGCCGGCTGGCGATTGTCCACCCTACCCCGCCTCCCCCGCGACCACCGCTTCACCATCCACCCCGACTGGGTCTGCGAGATCCTCTCCCCCCGTTCGGCCCGCACCGACCGCGTCGTAAAGAGCCCGATCTACGCCTCGCTGGGCATCCCCTACCTCTGGCTGATCAACCCGCTTGAACAGACCCTGGAGGTCCGGGCCCTGAACGGCGCCCACTACACCGTCATCCAGGCCTTCGGAGGCCCCGACACCGTCTTCGCCGAGCCCTTTGAGGCGGCCCC
>JBEIQK010000063.1:0-15071 GCA_040376505.1 Alphaproteobacteria bacterium
CGACGAGCCCAAAAAGAAATCGGGCGGCCGCGTGAACGACCGCCCGATCGAGCCAGGGCCCTCGATGCTACTGGAGCAGCGAGATGACGCCCTGGTTGATGTTCTTGGCCTGCGCCAGCGCGGCGATGCCGGACTGCTGCAGGATCTGGAGCTTGGTGAGCTCGGCGGTCTCGGTGGCGAAGTCCGCGTCGCGGATCTGGCTCTCGGCGGCCGACAGGGCTTCCATGTAGGTCTGGGCGTTGTCCAGGGCCGACTCGATGCGGTTCTGGGCGGCGCCGAGCACCGAGCGGATGGAGTTGACCGAGCCGATGGCGGTGTCGATCATGTCGATGGCAGCGAGGGCGCCGGTCGAGCTGGTGAGCGAGACCGCGGCAAGGCCGAGACCGGTGTTGGCGGTGAAGTCGCCCAGCGTGATGACGATCTGGCTGGTCATCGTGTTGCTGGTGATGCCCACCTGCACGGCGAGCTGGGTGTCGCCGGTGCCGGAGGCCAGGGACACGCCGTTGAACTCGGTGGCGTTGGCGATCCGGTCGATCTCAGAGACCAGCTCCTGGTACTCGTCGTCGATGTAGGAGCGCTCGTTGTCCGAGAGGGTCTCGCTGGCGCTCTGGACGGCCAGCTCGCGGAGCCGCTGGAGGATGTCGGTGATTTCGTCGGCGGCGGTCTCGGCGGTCTGGACGACGGAGATGCCGTCGTTGGCGTTGCGCATGGCCTGACGCAGGCTGATCGCATCCGTCTGCAGGCTGGTGGCAACCGAGAGGCCGGCCGCATCGTCCGAGGCGCTGTTGATACGCAGACCGCTGGAGATCCGGAGCAGGGACTTGCTCAGGCTCTTGGTGGTCTGGGTGAGGACACCGGACGACCGCATCGCGGAGACATTGGTACGAACGGTCAAGGCCATTGCTACCACCTCAAGGTGTGTGCTGGAGGGTACAGGAGGTCGGGTTCAGTGCCAGCGTAATCAGGTGCGCTCAAAACATCCAAGGGGCCACAACCGATGCCGGATGGATTCCGGGACCAAAAACCTTTCAGGCTTTGACGGGTTGCGGTCTCTCCTGCTCTGGGCGTGGGCGCTGGGAAGCGTTCTGGTCAACGGGGCTTTGCTACGGCGCATCCCCCGAGGGGGAGCGCGGTGGCGAGGCTGGACTCTGACTCTCGACCGCTTCGATAGTTCTTATCGGTCGGAGAGCGGGGTGCGATTAAGTTGAGTTGGCGAGCTTTTCGGGAAGCCGGTTGCGCCTGGCGACGATGCCGCCAGGATGCCGCTAGGCCGCGTCGAAACGCGCAAACTCCATGGTGAACTGGCCCCGGCCGCGGGTGAGGCTGCGCAGCTCGGTGGTGTACCCAAGAAGAGCCTGCAGTGGGCATTCTCCGAGGACCGTGGTCATTCCCATGTCGCTCTCCTGGCCCGTGATGCTGGCCTGGCGTGACTGCAGATCGCCCAGCACCTGGCCGAGGTTTTCGTCGGGCACCACCACCTCGACGCGCATCAGGGGGCGCAGCACGAGGCCGCCGGCGTCGGCGATCGCCTCGCGCACGGCCTGCGAGGCGGCCATTCGCAAGGCCTGAGGCGTGCTGGCGTCGAGGAAGGTCTCGACCTCGATCAGCCGCACGGCGAGATCCTGGAGGGGGGCGCCCTCGATCGGGCCGCCCATGATCGCGTCTTGCACGCCGGCCTTCAGGGCGTCTTGCTGGGCGACGGTGAGCAGCGTGCCCTCGGGGAGGATCTTCGGCGTGACCTCGGTGGTGACGCCGCCGTTGCGATCGAGGGGGCGCACCTTCACCAGGGCGCGGGCCTTGAGGTGGATCTCTTTTTCTTCGGAGATTTTGAAGAGGCGATCGACCACGGTGTTGGAGGCGCCGTTGCCGGCGATCGTCTCGCGGGTCATCACCCGGGGCTTGCCGGCGTGGACCTTGAGGCCGAACTCCCGCTCGATCCGCTCGAAGACGATCTGCAGGTGCAGCTCGCCCATGCCGCGCAGCACCCGCTGGCCGGTGTCGGGATCTTCGGTGAAGCGCAGGGTGGGGTCTTCTTCGCAGACCTTGCCCATCACATCGAGGAATTTCTCCTCTTCGCCGGAGGTCTCGGGCTCGACGGCGAGGCCGAGCACCGGCTCCTTGGAGTCGATGCGCTCGAGGAGCACCTCATGCTCGGGATCGGCGAGGGTGTCGCCGGTGGTGGCCCAGCGCAGGCCGGCCAGCAGGCCGATCTGGCCGGCGCAGAGCATGTCGACGCGCTTCTTCTGGTCGGCATCGACGTCGAAGACGCGGGCCACGCGCTCTTCTTTGCCGCGGCCACCCAGCTTTACGGCCATGCCGGGCTCCAGCACGCCCCGGTAGACGCGCACGAAGACGTGGCGGCGCCCTTCGAGCAGCTGCACCTTGAAGGCCAGCGCGGCCAGCGGGCCGTCGGCGGTCATCTCGACCAGCTCTTCTTCGCCGTCGACGCGGCGGGCGATCGCCGGCGGGCGCTCGAGCGGATTGGGCAGCAGCCGGGTCACGCCGTCGAGGAGGGGCTGCACGCCGCGGTTGCGCAGGGCGCTGCCGCCAAAGACGGGCACCAGCTTGAGGGCCAGGGTGCCCTTGCGCAGGGCCTCAAAGACGACGTCGTCGGCGACGGGTTCGCCCATGATCACGGCCTCTTCGAGGCTGGTGTCGATCTCGGCGGCGGCGAGGAGCAGGTTCTCGCGGTAGCGGGCCATCGCCTCCTGCTCCAGGGCGGGGATGGGCTCGCTCGTCACGGTCTCGCCGCGATCGCCGGAGAATCGGTAGCAGACATTGGCGAGGAGATCGACCACGCCGCCATCTTCGAGGGGCACGCAGACGGGGACGGGGTTCGCGCCGAGGCGCCGGCGCAGCGACTCCAGGGCCCGATCGAAGCTGGCCCCAGGGCGGTCCATCTTGTTGACGAAGACGAGGCGAGGGATGCCGAAGCGGCTGGCCTGGCGCCAGACGGTCTCGGTTTGGGGCTCGACGCCGCGCACGCCGTCCATCACGATGACGGCGCCGTCGAGCACGCGCATGCTTCGCTCGACCTCAATGGTGAAGTCGACGTGGCCGGGCGTGTCGATGACGTTGATGTCGTGCGCCTTCCAGGTGCCGCGGGTAACGGCGCTGGTGATGGTGATGCCGTGGGCGCGCTCTTCGGGCAGGTAGTCGGTGTGGGTGGTGCCCTCGTGCACCTCGCCCACCTTGTGGTTGGCGCCGGTGTAGAAGAGGATCCGCTCGGTCAGCGTGGTCTTGCCGGCGTCGATGTGGGCGGCGATCCCGATGTTGCGTACGTTGTCGAGGCGCACACCCCTGGGGGCAGCCGGCGCCTTGCTCGCCTTCTTGTTGTCGTTCTTCGACTCGCCTTTTGCAGGCTCGGCCTTCTTTGCCACGGGGGACCTCAACATCGGGGCAGCGCGGGTGGCGCGTCAAAGTCGCCGTCTCCGGCCCGCCCCACGAACGGGGGCCGCCTTGTAACCGGCCGGCGGGTGGATGGCCGGGGGCCGGGGGGATAGTGCGGCGGCCCCGCCGGGCGGCCTCGGCGTGGGGCCCTGGGTCAGGTCAGCGCGTAGGGAGCGGAAACATGGGCGGCATCCTCCTCCTTGAAGATGGGCGGTCCTTTGAAGGTGAGGCGCTGGGCGCCCGCGGCACCCGGGTGGGCGAGGTCGTCTTCAACACGGCGATGACCGGCTACCAGGAGATCCTCACCGACCCCTCCTACGCCGAGCAGATCGTGGTGATGACCGCGAGCCACATCGGCAACACCGGCGTCAACGAAGAAGACCCGGAGAGCGCGCGCATCTGGCCCACGGGCTTTGTCGCCCGCAGCTTCTCGCGGAGCCACGCCAGCCACCGGGCCACCGATGGCCTCGAGCACGCCCTGCGGCGGGCGGGGCTGCCCGCGGTGCAGGGCATCGACACGCGCGCCCTGGTACGGCACATCCGCAGCCGCGGCGCGATGCGGGCTGTGATCTCCACCGATGGCGCCAGCGCGGCCTCGCTCTGGGAGCAGCTCTCCGCCTGGCCGGGCATGGTCGGTCGCGCCCTGGCTTTGGAGGTCGGCGTCAAGGAGCCGCTGGTCTACGCCAACCCCGCCTCGCCGCGCGCGCGGGTGACGGTGATCGACTGCGGCGTGAAGACCAACATCCTGCGCATGCTGGCGAGTACGGGCTGCGCCGTGCGGGTGGAGTCGGTCCACGCCAGCGCCGAGCAATGGATGGAGGGCACCGACCTGCTCTTTTTGAGCAATGGCCCGGGAGATCCGGCGGCCTGCGCGCAGGCGGTCGGCGAGCTGCGGCGCTGCCTGGGCAAGCTGCCGATCGCCGGCATCTGCCTGGGGCACCAGCTCCTCGGCCTGGCGCTGGGGGCCGACACCTTCAAGCTGCGCTTCGGCCACCGCGGCGCCAACCACCCGGTTCGCGACGAAGAGACCGGCCGCATCGAGATCACCAGCCAGAACCATGGCTTCTGCGTGGACCCGGCCGGCGTGCGGGCGGCGGGGGGTCAGGTCACCCACATCAACCTGAACGACGGCACCCTGGAGGGCTTCCGCCACGCCGATCTCGCCGTGCGGGCCGTCCAGTACCACCCGGAGTCGGCGCCGGGCCCCCACGACAGCCGGCACCTGATCCTGGAGCGCTTCCTGCTCGACCTGCCGCCGGCCGCCTGATCGGCGGCTACTGGCCGCCTTCGATCAGGTAGGCGATGCCTGCGTCGACGCCGACGGTGTTGGCGAGGTAGGCGCCAACGAGCAGATCGGGGAAGCCGTCGCCGCTGACGTCGCCGGCGCCGGCCGCTGCATAGCCAGCGTACTCCAGCGTGGTCTCGCCGACGAAGATCACGTCGGCGTCGGCCTTGCCGAGGGTACCGGAGATCGGGCCATAGTAGAGGAAGGCCCCGCCGGCCTGACTGCCGCCGGCGTCGTCGCCGTAGGCGCCGAGGAAGAGGTCGGTGTTGCCGTCCCCGTCGACGTCGCCGGGGCCGTCGAGGGCAAAGCCCATCAGATCGCCGGCCACCGCCCCCTCGATGATCGCGTTGGCGCTGCTCAAGGTGGCGAGCCCGGTGGCGCCGCCGCCGACGAGGTAGACCGCGCCGGAGCTGGCCCCGTTGGGATCGGCGTTGTAGGCGCTGACCGCGATGTCTTCGTAGCCGTCGGCGTCGGTGTCACCCAGGCCGCGCACCCGGGCGCCGGCCCCGTCGCTGGCCGCCACGCCGCGCACCTTGTGGAGGTAGGCCGAGGCGTCGACCGTGCCGCTGAGGGGCCCGGCCAGAACGTAGGCGACCCCGGCGCCGCTGGCGAGGCCGGTCGCGGAGTTGGCGCCGACCACCACGTCGATGATGCCGTCGCCGTCGAAGTCACCGGCCTCGTCCACCGAGGTGCCGAAGGCGTCGCTGGCGGCCTCGCCGATCAGGGTGGCCGTGGCGCTGGAGGTGGCCAGGGTGCCGGTGCCGAGGGGGCCTTCAAAGAGGTAGGCCGCGCCGGCGCCGGCGCCGCCGCTGTCCTGGCCCGAGGCGCCGATCAGCAGGTCGCCGTAGGCGTCTCCGCTCAGGCCCTGGGAGAGGGCGACGCTGGTGCCAAGCTGATCGGAGGCGGCGCCGCCTTTGGCGGTGAGGTCGGCCAGGGTGGCGGCGGCGCCCGAGGTGGTGCCGGGCGTGCCGTAGAAGAGGTACACCGAGCCAGCGTCCGTGGCGGTGCTGTTGGCGGCCCGCGCGGCGAGGGCGAAGTCATCGAGGCCGTCGCCGTCGATGTCGGCCTCGCCGGCCATGGATTGGGAGAGGTAGTCGTTGGTGGCGGCGCCGGTGAAGCGCACGTGGGCCAGGGTGGTGATGTCGTCGGTGGCCGAGAGGGGGCCCATCACCACCCAGGCGCGACCCTGGTTGGTGTTGTACATCGGGCTCGCGATCAACATGTCGCCAAAGCCGTCGCCGTTCAGATCGCCGGCCGCGGCGACGGAGCCGCCCAGGCGCTGATCGTAGGCGTCGCCCTGGATCTCGTAGTCGGCGGTAGACAGGTCGATCGTACCGGTGAGCAGGCAGCCCTGATCGGCCAGATCGCAGTTCTGGTCGATGTTGTCTTCGCAGACCTCCGGCGCGCCGGGGAAGACGAAGGCGTCGCCGTCGTCGCAGTCTCCGCCCGCGCTGGTGGTGTAGGTGCCGTAGCTGGCGCAGGCGCAGACGGACGCCGCCCCGCCGACGCCGTCGCTGTCGTTGTCGCGGAAGAAGTCGATGCAGGACAGGGCGCCCAACTCGTTGGTGACCGTGTCGCAGTCGTCATCGGCGGCGGTGGCGCAGTCTTCGGCGGCGCCGGGGTTCACGCGGGTGGCGGCGTCGTCGCAGTCGGTGTTGTCGGCGACGTAGCCGGAGGGGGCGAGGCAGGCGGCCAGGGTGGCGGAGGAGCCGTAGCCGTCGAGGTCGGCGTCGAGGTACCAGTCGAGGGTGCCGGTCACCCCGCTGTCATCGTCGTCGACGAGGCCGTCGCAGTCATTGTCGAGGCTGTCGCAGATCTCGACATCGGCGGGGGAGATGGCGGCGCTGCTGTCGTCGCAGTCGGTGTTGTCGGCGAGGTAGCCGCTGGGCGCGTCGCAGGCCAGCGTACTGCGCGCCGGGTCGCCATAGGTGTCGAGGTCGGCGTCGCGGTGCCAGGTGCTCTGCCCGGTGGCGCTGGCGTCGAGGTCGTCGGCCTTGCCGTCGCAGTCCTCGTCGGTGTTGGCGGCGTCGCACTGCTCGGTGGCGCCGGGGTTGACGGCGACGGCGCTGTCATCGCAGTCACCGGCGACGGCGGCGTAGCCGGTGGGGAGCAGGCAGGCCTGGGTGGTGCGGGCGCTGAGGCCATAGGCGTCGCCGTCGGCGTCGGCGTAGAAGGTCGTGGTGCCCGAGACGGGGCTGTCGGCGTCGTCGGTGCGCGCGTCGCAGTCGTTGTCGACGCTGTCGCAGACCTCGGTGGCGGCCGGGTGGATTGCGTTGTCGGCGTCATCGCAGTCGCCGCCGGTGGCGGTGAGGCCGGCTGGCGCGCTGCAGGCGAGCGTGGGGCTGCTGGCGTCGCCGTAGGTGTCGCTGTCGAGGTCGGGGTACCAGGCGGCGGCGTCGACGGCGCTGGCATCGTCGGTGAGGCCGTCGCAGTCGTCGTCGTAGCCGTTGCAGCGCTCGGGCATCCCGGGGTTGATGTCGGCCCGACTGTCGTCGCAGTCATCGGCGCTGTCGACGTAGCCGGCCGGCGCCTCACAGGCGGTGGCGGTGAGGGCGGGATCCCCGTGGCTGTCGGTGTCGGCGTCGGCGTAGAAGGTGAGGGGATCGACGGCGTCGGCCTCGTCGATCGCTCCGTCGCAGTCGTCGTCTTCGCCGTCGCAGCGCTCGGGGGCGCCGGGGTAGGTGTCGGCGTCGGCGTCGTCGCAGTCGGTGGGCTCGGCGACGTAGCCGCTGGGCGGCTCGCAGGCGGCGAGGGCCAGGGTCTCGACGCCGTAGCCGTCGTCATCCTCGTCGAGGTAGAAGATGATCGCGTCGACAGCGGTGTCTTCGTCGATGTCGCCGTCGCAGTCGTTGTCGATTCCGTCGCAGAGCTCCTCGGCCTCGGGGGAGATGTCGGCGTCGTCGTCGTCGCAGTCATCCCCACCCCAAGCCTCGCTGTCGAAGCCGTCGCCGTCGGCGTCGCGGGGGACCACCGTGAAGGGGGCGGCGGCGCTCGACGAGCCGCCGGAGGAGTCGACCACCAGCACCGAGAGGGTCTGATCTCCGACGGGAGCATCCTCGATGAAGAAGCGCACGTGGCCGTCGCTGTTGGGGTGCGCGGGGGCCGAGGCGCCGCCGGGCCCCACCCAGGTGAGGGAGAGGCTCTCCAGGCTGGCCTCGTCGGCGTCTTCGACGAGGAGGTCGACCTCAATGGCGTCGCCCTCGGGGTGGACGCTGTCGGCCACCGGCAAGGAGAAGGCGGCCTGGGGGCTGGCGTTGGGGCGGGCGGTGAAGGTCAGCGTGGCGCTGCCGCTGGCGGCGTCGGGGTCGGTGACGGTGAGCACGACGCCCTGCTCTCCCTCGGGGAAGCCGCCCTCGGTGACGAAGGTGACGGCCTCGCCAGACAGCGTCTGGTCTCCCGCCAGGGTGGTGCCGTCGTCATGGGTCCAAAAGAGGCTCAGCTCCTCGGTGGGCGACTCGCGGTCGGCCACCTGGGCGGTGAGCGTGAGCGAGCGGCCGCTGGCCACCTCGGCGCCGTTGGTGGGCGAGGTGAAGGTGACGTTGGGCGCGTTGTTGTAGACCTTGAGCCCGGCGTCGCTGCAGCCCAGGAGGAGGAGGATGCAGGAGAGATGCGGCTTCATGCGAGGCTCCGTCGGCCAGATGGACACGCGAGGGCCCGCCCGGGGGCACTACTGCTCGAAGAGCCAGTCGCCCTCGAGGGCGCCGGTGCCCCCAGGTACGGCAAAGGAGCACTCGCCCTTGATCTCATCGAGGTTCTGGGTGCCCGACGCCACGAAGAGGTAGTCGCCGGCCTGGGTCTCAAAGGTGGCCTCGACCTCGACATACTCGCCCGAGCGCAGGCCGGTGAGCGGCCCGGTGAAGACGCGGCCGTCGAAGAGGTTCAAGGTGAGCTTGCCGGAGAGATCGGTGCCGCGCCCATCTTCGATCTGGCTCTCCAACTCGGAGCGGTAGCTCTCGCTGCCGTCGGAGAAGTCGCAGGCGCCATACCAGGTGCCTTCGAGGGTGGTGCAGGCGCCGAGCAGGCTGCAGACAAGAGAGAGCAAGGGCAGGTGTCGCATGGCGCAAAGGTACACCGGCGCCGCGGGACTGCCCACCAGGACCTGCGTTAGGCGGGGCCGATGCCGATCATCGACCTGCCGCCCGCCCTCGCCTACACCCTCGCTGGCCCCGCCGATGCGCCGGTGATCGTCTTCATCAACGGCCTGGGGGGCGCGCAGGCCGCCTTCTCACTGCAGTTCAAGGATCTCAGCCGCGACTTTCGCGTGCTCACCTACGATCACCGTGGGATGGGCGCTTCTGCGGTGGTGGACGCGCCGGTGACGATGGCCACCTACGCCGCCGATCTCCTCGCCTTGCTCGATCACCTCGGCCTGATGCGGGTTCACCTCGTCGGGCTCTCCTTTGGCGGCCGGGTGGCCCAGTCGCTCTGCCTGATGGCGCCCGAGCGGGTCATGGGGCTGGTGCTCTGCGGCACCTCGGCCGGCGGGCGCCTGCATGTGCCGGGGGAGGGTCGGGCGATGGCGGCCCTGCACCGCGGCGGCGCGCTCACCGAAGACGACTGGGCCAACGAGCTGGCGCCCGCCCTCTTTGGCGCGGCCTACCGCCGCAAGTACCCCGATCGCATCCGCTTCTTCGCGCGGTGGCGCGTGAAGTACCCCACCGACCCGGTCGGCCTCGCCCGCCAGTGGGAGGCCTGGCGCAGCTTTGATGTCTGCGATCGCCTGCACCAGATCGCCGCGCCCACGCTGATCCTCCACGGCACCGACGATGGCATTTCGCCGGCGGAGAACGCCGAGAACCTCGCCGAGGCCATCCCCGGCGCGCGCATCCAATGGCTGCCCGAGGTGGGCCACAGCCCCAATGCCGAGGCGCCGGAGCTCTTCAACGGGGCCTTGCGCAGCTTCTTCGCGCCGTTGGGGTAGCAAGCCCGGGCGAGGTGACTGTGAGGACGGCGTTGTCGGGGCTGGTGGCCCTCACCCTGCTGAGCGGGCTGACCCTCTATGTGGGGAGCCGCCTGGGGGCGGCCTTTCCGACGGGGAGGCCCTACATCTGGGCGGCGCTTTGGGCCCACGCCTTGCTGGTGCCGATCAACTTTGCCCTGATGCGCAGCGAGTCCCGCGGCGACTGGCAGGCGGCCCTGGCCTGGCCCTCGTGGACCCTCTTCGGCCTCTTCACCTTGCTGCTGGCGGGCGTGATCCTCATCGATCTGGGCACCCTTTTGGGGCGGGCAGCGGGGGTCGAGGCGATGGCCGATCCGGCGCGGCGCGGGCTGGTGCTGGGCCCCGTCTATGGGCTGCTGGCCAGCGTCGCCGGGGGGCTCACCCTCTACGGCTACCGCGAGGCCCGCCGCCTCGCCCAGGTGGTTGAGGTGGAGGTGCCGATCGCCGGGCTGCCGGCGGCCTTGGTGGGGCTGCGGGTGGCGCAGATCAGCGATGTCCACGTGGGGCCCACCATCACCGGGGCCTACCTGCGCGGGGTGGTGGAGCAGGTGAACGCGCTCTCCCCCGATCTCGTCGCGGTGACGGGCGATCTCGTCGATGGCACCGTAGAGGCGCTGGGCCCCGACGTCGCCGAGCTGCAGGGCCTGAAGAGCCGCCACGGCACCTTCTTCGTCACCGGCAACCACGAGTACTACTCGGGGGCCGAGGCCTGGCTGGCCGAGCTGGAGCGGCTGGGGGTGCGCACCCTGCCCAACACCCATGTGGCCCTCGATCACGATGGCACCACCGTCATCGTCGCCGGGGTGCACGATCGCAGCGCCGCCCGGTTGTTGCCGAGCCACGCCTCCGATCCGGTCGCCGCGGTGGCCGGGGCGCCAGCGGAGGGCCTGCGCCTGCTCCTCGCCCACCAGCCGCGCTCGGCCTACGCCGCCGCCGCGGTGGGCGGCTTTTCGCTGATGCTCTGCGGCCACACCCACGCCGGCCAGTACATGCCCTGGTCCTTCTTCATCGGCCTCGTGCAGCCCTTCGCCGCGGGTCTGCACCGGCTCGGCGAGATGTGGATCTACACCAACCGGGGCACCGGCTACTGGGGCCCGCCCAACCGGGCCGGGGTCCCTGCCGAGATCACGCTGCTGCGGCTCGTCGCCGCCTGATCAGCGCTTGGGGTCGACCACGGGCGGGGCGGGGTCGCCGGCGGCGGTGTGGGTGCTCGCCTCCAGGGCGGCCAGATCGGCCTGCAGCTTCGCGTTCTTCTCGTCGATTTGGGCCATCAGCGCACGCATCTGGGCGATCTCGGCCTCCGGCGTGCTGGCGCCGGACTCCACCTTTCGGCGCGACTCGTCGGTGAGCGCGGTGAGCTGCTGGGCGAGGGCCTCGATCTCGGCGGCCTGGGTGGCCAGTTGGGCGGCGCTGGCGGCACCCTCGGCGGAGGCGGAGCCGGGGGTGGCGGGGCCGTCGCCGCCGAGGGCGCAGCCAAGGGTGAGGAGGAGCGGGAGCAGGCGCATGGGGCCCGGTTATCTCCGCGGCGCCCGCGTTACACCCCGCCGATGCGCATCGACCCCGCAGGCCAGACGGGCCCTGACCTCTACCGCCTCCTGATCTCGGCGATCGTGCCGCGCCCCATCGCCTGGGTGGGCAGCCGCTCGGCCGCTGGCGTCGACAACCTCGCCCCCTTCAGCTTCTTCATGGGGGTGAGCAGCGCGCCGCTCAGCCTCGCGATCTCGGTGGCCCGCGGGCGGGGGGGCGCCCTCAAAGACACGGCGCGCAACATCTTGGAGACCGGCGTCTTCACGGTCTCCACCGTCTCCTTCGCCGATCGCCTCGCGATGAATGACAGCGCGGTGCCGCATCCGCCGGAGGTCTCGGAATTCGAGGTGGCGCAGATCCCGGCGCGGCCGGGCGAGCGGGTGGCGGCCCCGGCGCCGGCGTCGGCGGGGGTCTGCTTTGAGTGCGTGTTGCGCCACAGCCATGATCTGGGCGGCGCGCACCTGATCGTCGGCGAGGTTGTGCTGGCGCATGTTCGCGACGAGCTGGTGGGGCGGAGCCCGGATGGGGCGGTGGTGGTCGAGCTCTCCGGGCTCGACCCCATCGCGCGCCTGGGCGGGCCCGACTACACGCGGGTCACCGAGGTCTTCAGCCTGCCGGCGCCGCGGCGGTGAGGGCCCTGCTGCTGGGGCTGCTGGGCTGCGGCGGCCGCTCCGACGTCGAGCTCTACCGCGAGGCGCTGGCCACCGCCCCCTCCTACGAGGAGGCCCGCGCGGCCTGCGACGCCATCGGCGAGGCGGACAGCCGCGGCGACTGCCAGATGGCCGTGATGGAGCGCTTCGAGCGCCTGCAGGGGGCCGACTGCGAGACGGTGGAGCGCGGCTTGTGGGTGGACGAGTGCTACTTTCAGATGGCCGAGCGCCAGCGGGCGTCGGGCGATCTGGCCGGCGCCTTGCGCATTTGCGAGAACATCCGCTTTGCCCGCTTCTGCGTGTGGCACCTGCTCCAGGATGAGGTGGAGGCCAGCCTCGACGAGGCGCCCGCCATGGCAGAGGCCCGGCTGCTGCCCTTCGTGGGCTCGCGGGCCCTGCCCGACGCCGCCGTGCAGCTCTGGGTGATCCGCTTTCGCGAAGCGGCGGGCCACGGGCGGGTCCTCGATGAGGCCGACTGCGCCACGCTCCAGGCGCCCGCCCCCTGCGAGCGGGCGGTCAACGCCCATGTGCGCACCATCCTCGACAGCGTCAGCCGCAGCCAGCGCGAGCGGCTCTGCGCCCAAGAGCTCGGCAAACTGGCCTTCGTCGGCACCTCCCCGGCCTGGCGGCTGGGCCCCCTCACCACCGCGGCGGAGTCGCGATGGGTCTTCGAGCGCTGCGGCGCCGAGGCCCCCGCTCCGCCCCCACAGGGGGAGGCCGTCGGCGGTCGACCCCGCTCGGAGCTGCGATGAGCGCGCTACTGCCGGCCGAATCGGCCGATCTGGATGGGTTCCACGATCTCCTGCGCCAGGCCTACGCCGGAGACGCGGCGCTGTCGGTGGCCTACACCGAGCGGATGGGCCTCGATCGCCTGCGCGTGCTGCGTGCGGGGGAGGCCGTGGTGGGCGGCTGCGCCCGCTTCGAGGGCGCCCAGCGCTACGGCGACGCCCCCGTCTCCCAGGTTGGGCTGGCCGCCGTCTTCATCGCCATGGAGCGCCGCGGCGAGGGCCTCGCGGCCGCGCTGGTGAAGGGCTTCCTGCGCGAGCTGCACCGCGAGTCGGTGGCGCTGTCCACGCTCTATGCCTCCACCCAGGTGCCCTACCGGCGTCAGGGCTACGAAGTGGCCGGCGACAGCAGCACCTTTGAGATCGCGCCGGCCGACATCGGTCTCACCGATCGCCGCCTGCCGGCCTGGCCGATCCCGCTGGACCGCTACGTCGCGGTGGCCCAGCCGCTCTACGCCCAGGTGGCGGCCCGACAGGCGGGCTGGCTCGATCGGGGGACCCTCTTCTGGGATCGGCTCTTTCGCCTTTCCGGCGAGGAGGCGCTCTACGCCTTTGGCATCGGCCCCCGCGAGAACCCTGAGGGGGTCGTGCTCTTCTCGCAGGACCGCGAAGACGGTGGCCAGGTGCTGCTGGTGCGCGATCGCCTCGCCATCCACTCCCTGGCCCAGCGGCGCATCTGGACCCTGCTCGGCGACAGCCGCTCCCTGGTAAAGACCGTCCGCTGGCGCGGGCCCAGCAACGATCCGCTGCTGGCCTTGCTCCCCGAGCAGCGCGCCCGGCTCATCAAGCAGGACCCGTGGCTCACCCGCATCGTCAACCTGCCCCTCGCCCTGAGCCAGCGCGGCTACCCGGCCGGGGTGGAGGGCCGCCTGCACCTGGAGGTGGCCGACGAGGTGCTCCCCGAGAACGCCGGCCGCTTCGTGCTCGACGTCAAGGGGCAGCGCGGAAAGGTCGAGGCGGGCGGTCGCGGGCAGCTCACGGCCCACATCCGCGCGCTGGCCCCGCTCTTCACCGGGCGCCTCACCGCCAGCCAGCTCCGCGATCTGGGCTGGCTCGACGGCACCGAAGCGGCGATCTCGCTGGCCGAGCGGCTCTTCGCCGGCCCGGCCCCCTGGATGCCCGACCGCTTTTAGGCGGCGAGGAGCGCCGGCGCCTCGAGGTACTTGCGCATCGCCTGGAGGAAGCGGGCGCCCAGGGCGCCGTCCACCACGCGGTGATCGCAGGTGAGGGTGACGCGCATCCGCCAGCCGACGGCCGGGTTGCCCGCAGCGTCGACCACCACCTCGCGCACCATCGCCCCCACCGCCAGGATCAGCGACTCGGGCGGGTTCAGGATGGCGGTGAACTGCTCGATGCCCATCATGCCGAGGTTGCTGATCGAGAAGGTGCTGCCGGTGTACTCCTCGGGCTGGAGCTTGCGGTCCTTGGCCCGGGTGGCGAGATCGCGCATCTCGCTGGCGATGCGCCCCACGCCCTTCTGATCGGCGTCGCGGATGACCGGTGTGATGAGCCCATCGGGCAGGGCTACGGCCACGCCGATGTGCACGCCGCTGTGGCGGGTGATGGCCTCTTCGCCCCAGGAGGCGTTGACCTCAGGGACTTCGCGCAGGGCGCGGGCGGCGGCCTTGATGAGCAGGTCGTTGTAGGAGACCTTGATGCCCCCGGCGACGAGCTGGTCGCGGAAGCGCACGAGGGCGTCGCAGTCGAAGGCGGCGGTGAGGAAGAAGGCCGGCGCGTCATTCCAGGAGGCCTTGAGCCGCTTGGCGATGGTCTTGCGCATCTGGCTGTTGCGCACCTGCTCCGAGGCGGGGGCCGCGACGGGGGCGGGGGCGGCGACCTTGGGGGCGCTGGCGGCCTTCTCGACGTCGGCCCGAGTGACGCGGCCGTTGGGGCCGGTGCCGGCGATGTCTTCGATGGCGAGGCCATGCTCGCGGGCTGCGCGGCGGGCGGCGGGGGCCGAGCGCGGCTTGCCAGCGGGGCCGGCGGCGGCCTCCTCATCGCCGAAGTCGAAGCCGACGTTCTCCATCACGGCGTCGGGGACGCTGGCGCCAAGCCAGGTGTAGGGCTTGACCCCGCCTCCAGCCTTGGCGGGCTCGGCCTTCTCGACGACCGGCGCTGCGACGACCGGGGCCGGCGCGGCCTTGGGGGCCTCGACGGGCGCCGGGGCGGCGACGGGGGCGGGAGCGGCGGCCGACGCGCCGAGGAGCTGGGAGAAGTCCTCGGTGGCGGTTTTCCCGATGATGGCGATGGGGTGGCCGGCCGGGACGCTCTCTCCGGCGGCGACCAGGATCTTCAACAAGAAGCCCTTGTCGAAGACCTCGATCTGCATGGCCGCCTTGTCGGTCTCGACCTCGGCGATCACGTCCATCACCTTGAGCGCGTCCCCCTCCTTCTTGGCCCAGGAGAGGATGGTGCCGGCCTCCAGGGTGGGGGCGGCCTGGGGCATGAGGACGAGCTCGGCCATCTTCGTACCCCTTGACCTTCTTCACGGCGTC
>JBEIQK010000783.1:0-3014 GCA_040376505.1 Alphaproteobacteria bacterium
CGGCCGGGCGGCCCCTACAGTCCCCGCAGGGGCTCGTTGCCACGATGAGCGCGGCTGCTTGGGCACTCTTGGGGCATTTGGGTCGGAGGCGGCCGGCTTTCGGCGTGGAGCGGTCGCCATCGCGGCGGGCGCCTGTCCGGCACGGGGCCGCCATGGTACGAACAGGGATCGGTACCCAGGAGTGGATCGTGTCCCGTGACCCGCGTTCCGGCGCCTCTCAGCCGCCTGAGTCCAATTCGCTGGTCAACACCAGCGGGTCGCCCGAGGTCTTCGGGAAGTACCACCTGCTCGAGAAGATCGCGACGGGCGGCATGGCCGAGGTCTGGCGCAGCCGCGCCTATGGCATGGCCGGCTTCGAGAAGATCCTGGTCATCAAGAAGGTGCTGGCCAACCTCGCCGAAGACGATGAGTTTATCCGTCTGTTCATCGACGAGGCGCGCATCGCGGTTCACCTGCTCCATGTGAACATCGTTCAGGTCTTTGATCTCGGCCAGGAGCAGGGCCAGTACTACATGGCCATGGAGTATGTCCACGGTCTCGACCTGAGTCGTCTGCTCACGCGGGCCCGCAACCTCGGGGCCTTTCCCATCCCGCTGGCGCTCTTCATCTGCGGCGAGGTGCTCAAGGCCTTGCACTTCGCCCATGACCGCACCGGCGAAGATGGCAAGCCGCTGCGCATCGTCCACTGCGACATCTCGCCCCAGAACATCCTGATCTCCTACGCCGGCGAGGTCAAGCTCACCGACTTCGGCATCAGCCGGGCCGCCTTTCAGGCCGACGCGCTGCACAAGGTCGTGCGCGGGAAGTACGCCTACATGAGCCCCGAGCAGGTCGAGGGCCGCGAGCTCGACCGGCGCACGGATCTGTTCAGTCTTGCCATCGTGCTCTATGAGACCCTCACCGGTCGCCGCCTGTTCAAGGCGAAGACGCGCGAACAGACCCTCGATCGGGTGCGCCGCGCCGAGGTGCCCTCGCCGCGCACCTACCGCCCGGAGATGAGCGAGGATCTCGAAGCCTTCCTGCTCAAGTCCCTGGCCCGCAAGCCCGAGGACCGCTTTCGCGACGCCGCCGAGATGCTGGAGGCGATCACCAGCCTGATGGTGCGCGAGGGCCACCGCTCCACCAACAACGACCTCGCCGCCCACCTGAAGGCGGTGATCGACGCGGGCTCCGCGGTGCGGGAAGACGGCGCCCCGGCGCCCGAAGGGGCCGCCCGCCGCCCGGCGCGCACGATCCCGCCCTCGGCCCTGGTGGTGGTGGCCGCCGAGGCTTCGCCGCCGCCGCGCTCCTTGGCCTCGCCGCGCACCTCGCTGGAGTCGCTCACCATCGAGTGGTGCACCCTGGTGAGCGACGCCGGGGCGGAGGTCTGGGAGAAGGGCGATGGCAGCCTGCTCGCCGTGTGGGTGGCCCGCGCCGGGCTTCGGGCCAGCATCGTAAAGGCCGTGGGTGCGGCCGACGCGCTGCAGCGCTCCGCCCTGGCCGCTGGCTACCGCCTCAGCGCCGGCATCGCGCCGGGGGTGGCCCGCGTGGCCCAGGAGACCCGCCGCCCAGCCGAAGGTTGGGAGCTGGCTGGGCCCTTCTACCTCGCGCGCTGGATGATGAACCTCTCCGCTCACCGCGGCCGGGTGCTGCTCACCGAGGTCGGCGCCAAGCAGGCCGGTGTGAAGACCACCCTGTTGGGGCGGATCCCGATTCAGGGCAACCGGTACATCCACCTGCACGAGCTCGGCTAACGAAGGGCGGCGCGCAGCTCGGGCCTGGAGGAGGGCGTGGCGCGCAGGACCTCAAAGGTGCCTGCGCTGCGCGGGCCGCGCATCTCCACGCAGAGCTGCCGCGCCACGATGCGAACGCCAGCCTCGCTGGGGTGAAGGCGCTCTTCGATGGCCTCCAGGATGTCGCCAGCCAGCCGCTCTTGGAGCTGGGGGCGGTGGGCGCAGGCGGCGACGGTGGCCGAGAGCCAGCCGAGCCCGACGAGGTGGCCGCGCGGCCGAAAGGCGAGGGTGACGGTGCCAAAGAAGGGCAGCAGGTGGTGCGCGCAGACCGAGTGGAAGGGCAGGTCGCGCAGCACGATCAGCTCGTTGTGGCCGAGGGCCGGGAGGGGATCGGTGTCGGGCAGGGGCCGCGGCGCGAAGGTGGAGAGCAGCTCGGCCACGCGCTCGGGGCTGTGCGCCATCTCGGGATCGCCTTCCAAGCCCAGCAGGGCGAAGGCCTGGCGGAGGTGGTCGGCGGCAGCGCGGAGCGCCTGGGGGCTGGCGGGGGTGGCGGTCGAGTGCATCGAAACGGACTAACCAGGGGGCGAGGAGGCGAAGGGTATATGCGTTGCCACGGCTACGAGCCGCTCCACCAGAGCGCCGATCAGGACGAGGTTCTCAGCGCCTCACTTCGCATCGCGCGCGCGGCACCCAGCGGGTCGGTGGCGGTGCTCGACCTCGACGGCACCCTCTTCGACACCCGGCCGCGTCAGGTGCAGATCCTGCGGGAGTGGGGCAGCCTGATGGGGGTGTCGGCGGTCTACCGGGTGCAGGAGGGCCACTTCATCGACTGGAGCCTGCCCGACACCCTGCTCCGGGCCGGGCTCTCGGCCGAGGAGGTGGAGGCCCATCACAAGCCCCTGCGCGCCCACTGGGAGACCCGCTTCTTCGCCGACAGCTATGTGCAGTACGACTGCGCCATGCCGGGGGCGGCCGCCTTTGTCTGGGCTCTGTACAAGGCCGGGCTCGGGGTGGTCTACCTCACCGGCCGCCACGAGGACATGCGGCCAGGCACCGAGGCGATGCTGCTGCGGTGCGGCTTTCCGCTGAGGCGGCCCAAAACGGTGCTGCTCACCAAGCCGGCGATGGGCATCGACGACACGACCTTCAAGAGCGAGGCGATGCGGGAGGTCCGCGAGGTGGGCCGGCCGGTCCTCTTCTACGACAACGAACCTTCCAACGTGAATCTCTTCGCCGAAGCCGAGCCGGGCGCCCAGGTGGTCTTCGTCGAGACCGACCACTCGCCGCGCCCGGTGCGCGTGC
>JBEIQK010000054.1:0-15899 GCA_040376505.1 Alphaproteobacteria bacterium
CGTGGAGGTAGAGGGCGGCGGGGCCACGGGGGTGCCGGCGTCGAGCACCGGCGCTTCGACCGGCGGGGGCGCGTCGGCGGGGGCCTCGGCGGCGGCGGCGAGACCGGGGTCGAGCAGGGGGGTGGCCTCAGCCTGCCGCTCGGAGCGCAGGGCGACGAAGCCGATCAGGGCGAGGCCGACGAGGAAGGCGCCCGCGACGGCGTTCACGACCAGGGGGCTGCCCCAGCCCTGGCCGTCGACCGGCGGGCGGGCACCCAGCACGGTGGCGACCTCCTGCAGGTTCTTGTCTTTCTGGCGGGCCTGGATCGCGGCCCAGGCCAGGGCGGGCAGCACCCGTCGCTGGCTGGCCTCGGTCAACAGCCGGCTCCAGGCCTCGACGGGATCGGCGTTGCCGGTCTCGGCGTAGAGGAAGCGGGCGTGGGCGGTGAGCCGCTGCCGCTCGTCGGCCTGGGGGAAGCGCCGAGCGAAGAAGTTGGCGAGGTTGTTGAGCTCAGTGCGATCGAGTTCCATGCGGCCACCGTAGCACCCTTTACACGTCAACACCACCCCATCGGTTAGGCCTCAACCCCATGGCCGCCCAGATCCTCCTGCTCGACAGCTACGACTCCTTCACCTACAACCTCGTCATGGCCTTCCGGTCGATGGGGGCCCTCGTCGATGTGGTGCGCAACGACGCCATCTCCGTCGAGGCGGCCCTGGCGCGGCGGCCGAGCCACCTCGTGCTCTCGCCGGGGCCGGGGCGCCCCGAGGAGGCCGGCATCCTGATGGCGCTGACCGCGGCGGCGATCGGGCGGCTGCCGATCCTCGGGGTCTGCCTGGGCCACGAGGCGATCGGGCTGCACCTGGGCGGGCGCCTCGTGCGGGCCCGCGCCCTCGTGCACGGCAAGGCGAGCCCCATCCACCACGATGGCCAGGGCCTCTTCGCCGGGCTGCCCAACCCCACGCCGATGGGGCGCTACCACTCCCTGGCCCTCGACGCGGCCAGCCTGCCGCCCACCTTGATCGCCACCGCCCACAGCGAGGATGGCGAGCTGATGGGCCTCCGCCACCGCGCGCTGCCGGTCTTTGGCGTGCAGTTTCACCCCGAGAGCATCCTGTCCCCCTGCGGCGAGGCCCTGCTGGCCAACTTCCTCGCCGTGGAGGGGGCGCCTGGGGGCCTCCACCCCGAGGGAGGGCCTCAGCGCAGACCGGGCTCGGCCACCGCCGCGTAGACGCCGACCGTAAGGGCGGCGCCGGCCAACTCGCTGAGGAAGGCCCGACGGCGCAGGTGGCGCTCGGGCGCCCGGCGATCGCTCAGGCGACAGCCCGCCGTGAAGGCCTCCGACTGGCCCCGATCACAAGCCGGGACCGGCAGAAAGTGGGCGGTGAACATCGGCACGCCCACCACCAGCGCGCCCAGGGCGTAGTCCTGCGGCTCTGCGGTGGCCGGGCGGGTGTCGGTGAGGATCAGTCCGCTGGTGAGCCCGCCCGTGAGCAGCCCGACGGCGGTGGCCTGACGCAGGCGGGCCGACGGCGTGGAAACCGTGGCGCCAAGGGCCTCTCCGCGCTGGTAGTCTGCGTCGTGGCGGGCATCGAAGCGGGTCCAGGGGGAGTCGAAGGTCGGCTCCGCGGCAAAGGGGGAAGATACAAACAGAAGAAGAGAGAGGAGGATTGTGTACATGGCCCTACAATGCGCCAGGCTGAGCCTCTCATCGCGGCCTTGGCCGGCCAGTGCACCCGCGCTGATCCCGGACAGTCTGTTTGCACCTCTCCGCGCAGCCCACCCCCGTAGCGCCCAATTCGCGATCGCCCCGCTGGCGTTAAAGCGGCCGCCCCGCTCCTGGCTGCCCCTGCGATGTCCCGCGCTCCCACCGTTCTGCTTCTGGGCCCTCCCCGTGAGGCCCTTGGCCTCGCCTTGGAGGCCGTGGGGCTGCAGCCGCTGTGGATGCCCACCCTCGATCAAGCCCGCGCCAGCCTGAGCCCCCGCAGCCTCGCAGCCCTCTCGCTGCCGGGCCTCAACGCCGCCGACGCCGCCCTGCTCGCCGCCTGGCAGGCCGAGGGCCTGATGGCGCCGGTGGTGCTGCGCGAGGAGCGCGGCCGCAGCCCGCACATCGCCGGACTCTCCCGCATTCGGCCCCTGAGCGAGGCCGGCGACGAGGCCCTGGTGCGCCTGCTGCTGCGGGTGGCCCGCCCGCCGGCCGAGGGTCGACTGAGCCTGCGCAAGGGGGTCGTCGATCTCGACGGCCGGCAGCTTCTTGTGGCCGAGGGCCCGCCGATCAGCCTGACCGCGCGCGAGGCCGAGCTGCTGGCCTACCTCGCCGCCCGGCCCGAGGAGCTGGTGAGCGAGGCGGCCCTGCTGCGCGATGTCTGGGACGCCGCGGCCGGGGTGGTCAGCCGGGCCGTGCACCACACCCTGAGCCGCCTGCGGGCCAAGGTCGAGCTCGACCCCGCCGCCCCCGATCACCTGCGCACCGAGCCGGGCCAGGGCTTTCGCTTTGTGCCCGGCCCGCGCGTAGAGGCGCCGCCGCCCCCCGCGACAAGGCCGACCCTGCCGCCCTTGCCGGGGGAGCGCAACATCTTCGTGGGCCGGCAGGCCGAGCTCACCGCCCTGCGTGACCGCTTCGCCGCCGGCGATCGGGTGCTGACCCTGCTGGGCATCGGCGGGATGGGCAAGACCCGCCTCGCCCTGCGCTTCGCCGAGGGCGCGCCCCGCGCCGCCTTCGCCGACCTCTCCGCCGCCACCGATCGCGGCGCCGTCGAGGCTTTGGTGGCCGCGGCCTGCGGGCTGAGCCCCGGGTCGGGCGGCCTGGGGCCGGCGATTCACGCCCTGGGGCCCCTGCTGCTGGTGCTCGACAACGCTGAGACCGCCCCCCAGGCCACCGCCGAGGCCCTGGATCGCTGGCTCGACGCCGCCCCGGGGCTCCAGGCCCTGGTGACCTCGCGGGTGGCCCTGGGCCTGCGCGGCGAGGTCACCCTGCCCTTGCACCCCCTCGATCCCGCCGCTGCCGCCGCGCTTTTCGTCGCCCGCGCCCCCGGGGGCGTCGAGGCGGGGGCCGCGGTGGTGGATCTGGTGGAGCGCCTCGACCACCTGCCGCTGGCGATCGAGCTGGCCGCCGCGCGGGCCGCCGTCTTGAGCGTGGAGACCCTCGCGGCGCACCTGAACCAGCGCTTTCGCCTGCTGCGCCGCCCCGGCGGCACCGGGCGCCACGACACGCTGCAGGCCGTGATCGAGGGCTCCTGGCAGCAGCTCCCGCCCGCCGCCCGCCGCTTTGGGCTCTGGCTCTCGGTCTGCGAGGGCTCCTTCTCGCCCGAGGCCGCCGAGGCCCTGGTGCCGCCCGACTGCGAAGACTGGGCCGTGGACCTCCTCGCCATCCTCTCCGCTCACGCCCTGGTGCAGCGCGAGGAGGGCGGCCGGCTGCGCATGTTGGCCACCATCCGGGCGACGGCGCAGGGGTGGCTGGAGCGCAGCGGCGAGGCCCCCGCCGCCCAGGCCGCCCACCGGCGCTTCTTCGCGGCGCGCTTCGCTGCCCCCCTGTCGGCGGCCCGGCTCTTGGAGCTCAGCCCCGAGCGGCCCAACCTGCTCTCCGCCCTGCAGAGCGCCCTGGCCAAGCGCACCTCCGAGGTGCCGAGCCTGTTGGGCGCCGCCTGGGAGCTGCTGCGCCGCCAAGGCCCGGCCTCCCTCGCCGTCGCGCTGGCCGAGGCCGCCCTCGCCCAGGCCCCCGCCCATCCGGCGCCCCTGTGGCTGATCTGCGCCTCGGCCCGCCGGATGGCCGGCGACACCGAAGGCGCCTTGCAGGCCGCCGAGCAGGCCGCCCAAAGCGCCGACCCGGCCGTGCGAACCCAGGCCGCCAACCTGCGCGGCATCCTGCACATGATCCGCAGCGAGCCCGACGCCGCCGAGGCCGCCTGGGCCGACGCCCTCGCGCTGACCCCCGACGGGCCCACCGCCGCCCGCTGCGCCCTGCTCAACAACCTGGGCGGCCTCGCGGTGCAGCGCGGCGATCTTGCGCTGGCCGCCACGCGCTTCTCGGCCGCCTGCGCCGACGCCGCGGCCCTGCGCGACCCCCGGCGCCTCGTCCTCTCCCTCGACAATGCCCTGCTGGTGGCGGTCTACCAGGGGGACTTCGAGGCCGCGGCCCGCCTGGAGGCCGAGGCGCTAAAGGCCCTGCCCCCCGAGGCCGACGCGGGCCTGCGCCTCGATCAGGCCCTCGCCGCCGCCACCTTCGCCCTCGATCGCGGCGACGGGCCGGCCGCCCAGGCCCGCGCGACCGAGGCGCTGGCCCTGGCGCAGACCCTGGGCGACCCCCGCCAGGAGGGCTGGTGTCGACTGACCCTGGCGGTGCTGGCCCAGGGCGAGGGCCGGGAGGCCGAGGCCCTCCGCGAGGCCGCCGCCGCCTTGTCTCTGGCGCAGTCGGTGCAGGAGCCCACCCTGGAGGGCACGACCCTGGGCCTGCTCTCGCTGCTCTCCCTCCTCCGCGGCGCCCCCGCCGAGGCCGCGGCCCAGATGGCGGCGGCCTGGTCGCGCCTCGCCCAGCACCCGCCCCACGCCACCGTCTGGCTGCACCTCTGGGGCATCGAGCAGCAGCGCATCCGCGGCGAGCGGCAGGCGGCCCGCGAGGCCTTCGCGGCCCTGCCGGCCTCGATTCAGGCGGTGGCCCGTCGGGCGCCCACCAGCCCCGCCGGCCGCCTCTGGGCGCGGCTCGGCGGCGACTAAGCGCTGCCCTTAGAGCGGCGAGGCGGTCTCGATGGGCTCGGTCTCCAGGATGCCGGCGCCGGCGCCATCACAGATACAGACCAGCACACACTGCCCGCCCTGCACCTGGGCTTCGGCGCCCACGCCCATACACACATCGTCGAGGATGGGGTCGCGGGCGATGCGGGCCTCGCACTGGGCCTGATCGTCCTCGTCGAGAACGCAGGTGGGGCCGGTGATCCAGGAGAGCCAGCCCTTCTCCCAGTGGACATAGGGCGAGGTGGCGGAGCCGGCCTCTTCGGCCTTGGCGGGCAGGTAGGCGCGCAGGTCGAGGTCGACCACCACGCCGCTGCTGACGGCGTAGACGGTGGCGGGCAGGCTGCCGAGGCCGCTGCAGGTGGCCGTCTTGCCGCTGGCGGCCAGGGCGCAGGTGGTGTTGCGGCGCACCGGGTCGCCCTCGAGCATCACGGTGACGTCGAAGCCACCGCGGAGCTCGGCGACGGTGGCGGCGTAGAGCCGCAGGTTGGGGGCCTCGGCCGAGATGGGCCCGAGGGAGACATTGGTGACGGCCAGGGCGTCGGAGGTCGAAAAGAGAACAACAAGGGCGGCAAGGGCAGCGAACATTCAGGCTCCTCGTTGGCGGGGGTTGTTTCCACCAACGCTCTTCCTGTACCGACGGGGCTTGTCGCAGACCTGTCGCAGGCTGTCGCAGCGCGTCGCAGCCAAAATCGGGATCGCCGGAGGCCGCCCCAAGCGGGATGGGCGGCCGCGGGATCGACACAAAGGCCGGCAGCGCGCGCGAGGAGCCGACACAAAGCTGGAATACAGGGTGACGGCGCGATCGGAGCCCCATCGTCTCGCAGACCTCGACCCTGTCGGCGTCGACTGCCGCGATGCTGCCTGTTTAGGCCCGCTGAAGACCGGCGCTCCAGCCCAGGGCGCTACTCCACCGGCAGGCCCGCCGCCTTCCAGGCCCGGGTGCCCCCCTTCACGTTGACCGCCCGCCGCCCCGCCGCCGCCAGCGAGGAGGCCGCCTGCGCCGAGCGGCCGCCCACCTCGCAGATCACAAAGACCTCGGCCGCCGGATCGCCCAACTCGCCCATCCGGGCCGGCAGCTCATCCAAGGGGATGTTCTTCGCCCCCGGGACATGGCCGCTGGCGAACTCTCCAGGCGTGCGCACGTCGATCAGCGGCGCGCCGCCGGCGAGGGCGGCCTGCAGATCGGCCACCTCCACCTCGCTGCGCAGCGAGGCCTCCGCTCCGGCCGGGCCCACCCCGCCCGCGCAGCCGGCGAGCATCCAACACAGAAGCAACACCCTCATGCGCGATTCTCCATGAAGACCGCGAGGCGGCCCAACTGCTCGATGAGAAAGGCGCGCAGCGCCTCGGGCACCTCGGCCTCAATCGCCGGCACCATGCAGCCCATCCAGGCCGCAGACGCGGCGGGATCGATCGGAAAGGGCAGGTGCCGGGCCCGCAAGCGCGGGTGGCCGTACTTCGCCAACCACGAGTTCCAGATCAAAGTTTCCCCGGCCTTTCAAGCGCGTACTTCGCGAAATCGCGACAAGATGTCAGCCATCACCCACCAACCCCACCCAGACTGAACAAACTTCCGGGTCCCACGATGACCTCGACAGGATCAGAAAGGAGGTGACCGGCCGCCCCCGCCGCTACATTTCAAACACCGGGAGGACGGCCGGCACGGAAGGAGCATGCCCGACACCTCGTCCCCCGTCAAGCCTACAACCAACAGCCGCCCCGGCCGCGCCACCATCCGCCGCCGCTCTCGGCGCCCCGAGGGCGCGGTCCCCGACTCCCTCGCGGGGGCCGTTGCTTTCGTTCGGGAGGTCCACCAGCACAACGTGATTGCCTACCTCGACGAGGCCGTCACCCTCAACCGCGGCGGCTACCCTCTTGCTGCCGCCATCACGTTCCTTTTCCTCCTCTTCGCGTCCGGCCAGACCCAGACAGGGATCAAGGCCTTCCGCGCCCAGATCCAGGACCCCGGCGTCGCCGCCGCCTGCGGGTTTTGTTCCCTGCCGGGAACATCGGCCATCTCCGGCATCTTGCGGGCCATCGACCCAGCAGCCCTGTCCGCCATCGGCCCGGAGCTCCTCATCGAGAAGAGCGGCGCTCTCGACATCCTCGCCCACCCCGCCTCCCTCCACCACGACTCCACCGGGCGCCCCAGTCACGTCTTCGGCCTCGACGCCACCCGCGAGGTCTTCCGCCACGCCGCGCTCGTCGGCGAGGCCACGCGCGGCCGCCGTCGCACCGAGGGCTTCGCCGCTCCCGGCTACACCGGCCACAAGCGCGGCGAGACGGTCGTCTCCCGCTATGTCCTCGCTCACTCCAGCGGTCTGTGGATGTCCGCCACCATCGGCCCCGGCAACGCCTCCCGCCAAGAGGGCGTGCAGGCCGCCATTGGGGCGATCGAACGGGTCCGCCAGAATTCCGACCCGGACAAGAACATCGGGATGATCGTGCGGGCCGACGGTGAGTTCGGCAAAGCCGTCGACATCGCGGCCTTCCACGCCAAGGGGATCGGCATGGTGTCGCGCTGGGGTCAGTACCAGATGCTCAAAGGCGAGCAGGTTCGCCGCCAGATGGCCGAAGGGCGCTGGTTTGTCGTGCCCGACGGCAAGACCGGGCCGACCCGCAGCGCGTTGGACCTGGGTTACCGCGACCTGCCGGTTGACGACAAGGCCGAAGGAGAAACGGTTCGCGCCCGCTTCACCGTCTCTCGCTACCGCACAGATGCCGCCACCACCACCCACGGGCACCTCGAGGATGGCTATCTGTTCGAGCTGTTCGTCTCCGTGGGCCTCGACCGCGAGGCCTGGCCCGCCCCCGAGCTGGTCCAGCTCTTCCTCGGTCGCGCGGTGATCGAGAACAACTTCGCCCAGGAAGACCGCGAGATGGCGCTGGGACGTACGTTCTGCTACCGGCGAGGTGGCCAGCTCCTCGCCACCCTCCTCGGCCTCTTCGTGATGAATTGGCAGATGGCCGCGGCCTTGCGGCTGGACCCGCTCCCCGATGCCCCAACCGTTCAGCACCCCCGCGTGCCCATGGAGGACCCGACCCCCGTCCCCTGGGCCGCCAGCCTGCCACCGTCTGAGCCCGCACCAACCCCGCCTTCGCCGAGCCCGTCGCCTTCATCGAAGAAGAAGGGCAAGCCTCGGGACTGTACACGGCTGGCTCCGCCGCCCTCTCCGCCGCCGACGCCCCGCGAGGCCCTCGCGGACGCCCGCCCCGAGGCCCAGCGACGCTGCGACGAAGCCTGCGCCAAGGTCATTGCGCTTCTGGGTGAGGCCCCTTGGGGGCGCTGGCCGAAGGTTCAGGAGGGCTGGGTCTGGTCGCCAGACCGCGGCCTGACCTGCCCCACCGGCGATGGTGCCAGTCCCTGCCACCTTCGTGTCCAGAAGGGGCGCGCCGACATGCTCCTTCGCGTACAGAAGGGCTCCTGCCAGCGCTGCCCCGCGCTACGCACCTGCCGCCAGCGCAGCGAGGCCAGCGCCGACCTGCTGGTCTCCATCTCGCTGCCGATGGACCTCGCCCAGCGCCTGGAGGGGCCCATGAAGGGCCTGACGGCGGCCCGGCGGGGCCTCCGTCGCCTGGACGACCGGCACCGTGGCCTAACGACCGCTGAGGCCAGGGTCAAAAAAGGTCCGCATGGGGTCCAGCCCGCCCCGGCGGTGGAGGCCGGCCCCCTCCAGCCCCAGCCAAGCCTGCTGTTGGGCGCGAAGATGCGTGCGGCGACCCGCGAAGCGCTGGCCACCCTGGGCATCGCGGTGCGGGTGAAGATGGCCCCAAAGGAGCCCCAGCACCGCTTTCTCGCGCCCAACGCCCAGGCGAAGCGCCACAGCCGCAAGAGCCGCGCGGAGCGGGAGGCCCGCTACCGCCTGCCCCCCGAGAGTCGCGTGTGGATCGATGTCTCCGGCGCGGCGAAGGCGGAGGCTGTGGCGACATGGCTTCGCCGCAGCAGCGGGGCCTCGCCGCCGACCTGAAGGGTGACTGACTGGCAGCGATTATCCGCCCACGGGGTGTGGGCACGGAGGAGTGTGTCTGGGAAGCGCGTGGATGGTTGAGTTTACGATGAACGGTTTGGTGGGAGGGTCGGGTGGTCAGTGCTCATGACACCGTATTCACTGTTCACGAACGCCTTCGGGAGGCTGGAAGCTCCGGCGGGTGGGTCGCGGTGAGCAGGTTTCCTGGAGTTGATGGCGTTTGACCTTTGCTAATTGGTTCGGGATCCTCTGGTCGCCACGAAGAGCTGCGGGCCGCCGAGCCAGCCACTCAGGAATTCAAAGAGCTTTTGCCGGGCGCTGGACAGATCGGGCTGGTGCATCGCGCGGATGGCGACGGCCGCCGGCTGGCGGTCCATCTCGTCGTAGAAGCGGGTCACCAGGGCGAGGACGGTGGCCTCACCGCCGATCTGGGCGTACAGACTGACATCAGCCATCTACGCTCTCTCCGAGCAGGGGCCGCAAGGGGGCCGAGTGGTGGGTGCCCGGCTGGCCGCAGAAGGTGAGCAGCCAGGGGCGCAGGGTGGGGGCCAGCTCGCCGCCCGCGGTGGAGAGACGGCTTTGGGGCCCCGTGTGGATGTAGATGTTGGCCTTCCAGGGCGCCCCCTCGGCGTCGACCCCCACCAGGGTCTGGTGCAGGGTGTGGCGGCCGCCCGCGGCGAAAGCGGCGGTGAGCAGCACCCCCTCGCGCCCGCCGCAGAGGGCCACCGCCTCGTCGCGCACGGTGGCGTCGCCATGTGCGCGCACCAGCTCTTTGCGCAGCAGCTCCACGGCGGTTGAGAGGTCGCCGCCGCCCATCCGCTCCACCATCAGGCCCAGCTCCAGGGGCGCGCCGCCCTCGTCCACCGCGGGGAGGCCGATGCCATCGCCCACCCGGTGGATGGAGTCCTCGCCGGCGAAGCCGTCGCGCACCGTCCAGGAGGTGGGCACCGCCATGGAGAAGCTGGCGCGGTCGATGTAGCTGATGCTGGGGTGCACCACCGGCGCCTCGGCCTCGGGCGCGCTCTTGTGGGAGGCGCAGGCCAGCAGGAGGGCACAAGCAGGCAGGAGGGCGAGGCGGTTCACGGGGGCTCCGGTCGGGAACGGGGGGGAGGGCGCCCCCAGCGGGGCAAGGTAGCGCAGGCCTCGCCCGCCGTCCGCCCGGCTCAGCCAGTGGACCCCGCGCCGCAGCCCATCGCCGCCGCCAGCGGCCCGTCGCCAATGGCCCAAAGGCTGCCAAATCCCCGCCAGAGCTGGCCGGTGAGCGTAGGGCCGCCGTCGCGGTCGCTGGTGGAGCGCAGGTGGTCGTTCAAGGTCACGCCCGCCTCGTTGCGGTGGACATCGGGGTGGCGAAGGTTCATGTGGGTGCGCACGATCCCGGAATTCGACAGGTGCACCACGATGATGGTGTCGTCGCTGTCGACCTCTTCGACGATGCCGATGTGCGACAGCTCGTCGTCGCGCCGCCGGTTGTGGTTGCGGTCGTAGGAGTCGTCAAAGAAGACCACATCGCCGATGTAGGGCCGCTTCTTCTTGTGCAGCACCCCGTGGCGGCTGGCCAGCTCGTAGAGGTCCTTGGTGGACCCCCGCACCGGCTCGCCCGCCTTGGCGTGGGCCGCCTCGACGAAGCCCGAGCAGTCGTAGCGGTAGCCCTGCCCATGCACCGACAGCTTGTTGCGGCCCACCAGATCGCCGGCCGCCTCGGCCACCGCCATGCCGTCGCGGTGGATGCGCCGGCGCAGGCGCGGGTTGGCCACATCGCCCTCTCCCGCGCTGCTCTCTTCGTCTTCGTAGAAGCGATCGGCGTAGTCGCCCGGGTCCGATCCCATGCTCGACAGCGGGCCTGGAAAGCGGAGGCCCCGGTGCCCACAGCCGGCGGCGAGCAGGAGGGCGAAGAGGAGACGCGACGACGGCATGGCGCGGTCTTTACCCGTTGACATGCCAAGAGCAAGGCGAGGCCCATTCCCGCCTTGTGTACGAGGCCCGCTTGCCGCTATCTTTCTGTTCATGCCACGCACCCTCGCCCTGCCGCTCCTCCTCCTCGCCTGCACCCCCGCCGGACGCCTGCCCAGCAGCCAGCTCGACACCGAGAGCCCGCCGGTCGACAGCGCCGACAGCGGCCCCGACACCAGCCCGCCCGACACCGATCCGCCCGGCCCACCCCCCGAGGGCGAGGGCAGCGAGGAGATCAGCGCCGCCGAGAACGAGCTGCGCTTCACGCCGGGCGCCAGCACCTTCACCGAGGGCGTCAGCGTGGCCCTGAGCGGCTTTGGCGACCTGCGCTACACCACCGACGGCACCATCCCCACCGCGAGCAACGGCGCCGACTACGCAGGCCCCATCGACATCTCCGAGAGCACCGTGCTCTGCGCCCGCCAGATGCCCGACGGCGAGACCCGCTGCCGGCCCTACCTGCAGGTCACCGGCACCGCCGAGGGCTTCGACAGCAACCTCCCCCTCCTCGTGCTGCACACCCAGAGCTACCGCCCCAGCGACACCGGCGCCGCCGCCGTCTTCACCAGTTGGGTGCTGCTCACCCCCGGCGCCGATGGCCGCACCCCCCTCGTCGGCGAAGGCGATGAGGGCGGCGTCGCCGGCCTGGGCGCCCGCGGCTCGTCGACCTCGAGCTTCCCCAAGACCCCCTTCAAGCTCGAGCTGTGGAAAGACCGCAACGGCGACACCCGCAAAGAAGGCCTGCTCGACATGCCCGCCGAGGGCGACTGGGTGCTCTACCCGCCCTACGCCTTTGATCAGTCGATGGTGCGCAACCAACTGATGTACGCCCTGGCTCGTGATCTGGGCCACTACGCGCCGCGCACCGCGGCCGTCGAGGTCTTCGTCACCGACCGCGGCGGGCCGGTCAGCGCCGACGACTACTTCGGCCTCTACGTGCTGATGGAGGAGATCAAGATCGCCCCCGAGCGCGTGGCGGTCGACGAGTTGGAGAGCGTGGACATCGAGCCCCCCGAGGTCACCGGCGGCTACCTCTTCAAGCGCGACCGCACCGGCTCGGGCGAAGGCGGCTTTGACGCCGGCGGCGCTGGCGGCGCCTTCTACTTCGGCACCAACCTCGTCAACGTCGACCCCCAAGAAGAGGTGATCGAGCCCGAGCAGCAGGTCTACCTGCGCGACGCCATCAACACGATGGGCCGGGCCCTCGCCGCCGCCGACGGCACCGACGCCACCACCGGCAGCCACTACACCGAATTGCTCGATCGCGACGCCTGGATCGACGACCACATCCTCAACACCTACGCCAAGAACCCCGACGCCTTCCGCCTCTCGGCCTACTTCTACAAGCCCCGCGAAGGCAAGATCACCGCCGGCCCCCTCTGGGACTTCGACCGGGCGCTGGGCGCCCCCTACGACGGCCGCGCCGAAGACCCGACCTGGTGGGACGCCACCCACCTCACCTCCGACACCACCGACTTCTTCGACTATGGCTGGTACCCCGGCCTCTTCAAAGACCCCGACTTCACCGACGCCTGGTACGACCGCTGGGAGGTGCTGCTGGCCGATGTCCTCGCCCCCGAGAACGTCTCGGCCCGCGTGGAGGAGCTCACCGCCCCCCTGGAGGAGGCCGCCCTGCGCAACAACGCCCGCTGGCCCGACTACGGCCCCCGCGGCTCCTTCAGCAACGAGGTGGAGATCCACAAGGACTGGGTGGAGGCTCGCTCTACCTGGATCGCCGCCTGCGTGGCCAGCCGCCCGGCCGACCCCGAGAGCTGCCGCGGCGGCTGAGGGTCCGAACAGGCTTTCAGTATGGTTGCCCCCGGGATGGACTACATTTGACAGGGTGAGGCCCGCGCAGTAGGCTGGGACGGGGCGCTGGCACCGCGCCCCCTCCGGGCAGGACATGAGACCGAGCACCCCGCCGCGCGCCGCCGACCCCATCCCCGACGAGCTCGACGCCGAGCTCGAAGGCGTCGTCCCCATCGACGACGCCCAGCTCAACAAGGCCCAGAAATTCATCCGTCTGCTGGAGGCGATGCAGGCCCAGGGCGGCATCACCACCGGCGAGGTCATCAGCCGCTTTGGCCTCGATGACCGCACCCTGCGCCGCTACCTCGCCGATCTGCGCGAGCTCGGCCTGCCGGTGCACGCCAGCGGCCGCGGCCACGAGCGCAAGCTGTGGATCGACGCCACCTACCGGCGCAGCGGCGTGCAGCTCTCGCTGCTCGAGCTGGTGAGCCTGCGCTTTGGCCGCTCGCTCTTCAACTTCCTCGAAGGCACCAGCTTCGCCGACGACATGGACGAAGCGCTCGAACGACTGTCCACCATCGCCATCGGCCACAGCCGCGAGCTGGCCCGCAGCCTCGACCGCAAGTTCCTCGCCGTGCCCGAGCACCGCCGCGATCACTCCGAAGATGGCGATCTCATCGACGACATCCTCTCGGCCCTGCTCTACCAAAACCCAGCCCGCGCCCACTACGCTCGCGTCGGCAGCCCCACCCGGGCCTACCACCTGCACCCCTACACCCTCGCCACCTACCGGCAGTCGCTCTACCTCTTCGCCCTCGACGTCGAAGAGAACAAGGTGAAGACCTTCGCCCTGTCGCGCTTTCGCAACTTTGAGCGGGTCAAGGGCGAGCGCTTTGTGATGCGCGAAGACTACCAGCCCGAGGCGGTGATCAAAGACAGCTTTGGCATCATGGGCGGCCCGGTGCGGCAGGTCTCGCTGCTCTTCAACCGCCGCGCCGCCCCCTACATCAAAGAGCAGCGCTGGCACGCCTCGCAGGCGGTGAGCGCGGTGGAGGGCGGCCGGGTGCGCCTCTCGATGAGCGTGGGCCTCAGCCCCGAGCTCACCCGCTGGATCCTGGGCTTTGGCCCCGATGTGCAGGTTGAGTCCCCGCGGGAGCTGGCCGAAGAGGTGATGCACCTGCACGCCCAGGCCGCCAGCGGGGCCGATCCCGCCCGGCGAGGAGAGGGAGAATGAGCCGCACCAGCGGGTACATGCCCCTCGATCTGGAGCGCGACTCGGCCTGGCCCGAGGAGCTCTGCCCCACCGATCCCCACGCCGGCGACGAGGTCCTGCCCGACCCGGCCCCCTACGCCGACCTGCTGCGCTGGTATGGCCCGGTCCTCTCCGAAGCCGAGCACGCCGATCAGGACGCCGCCTTCATCGCCGCCTACCGCGGCATCCTCGACGGGCGCCTGCCCTGGGGGGCCCAGGCCGAGAGCGCCGCCGCCCTGCGCATCACCGCCGAGCGCCGCCACGACCTGCGCGGCCTGCACCGCCGCCCCGCCCTGCGCGTCACCGACGCCTTCCTCTCCGACGTCACCGAGGACTGGGTGCCCGACGCCGGCATGCTCGCCCCCGAGCGCCTTCTTGGCCCCTTCGCCGACGAGCCCGGCCTGCCGCGCTTCTTGCGCCGCCAGGCCACCGCCGCCTTCTCCCTGGCCCCGGTGATCCCTCCAGCGGTGCGCCCGGCCATCCGCTGCGTGAAGTCCCGCCCCGAGCCGCCCCTGCCCGTGCGCCAGGCCCTGCTCGCCCTGCTCGAAGCCCCGCCGATGCTCTACCTGCGCCAGGGCAGCCACCTCGTGCCGGCCCTGCCCCTGGGCGACCGGTTTCGCGTCACGGCGCCGGTGGCCGATCTGCCCGATGCCCCCGCCTTTCTCGGCCGGCTGCTCTGCGATGAGGCCGGTGGCGCCTGGCTCGCCGCCGCCATCCCCTTGCCCTGCGCCCCGCCGGCCAGCGTGCTGCTCCGCCGCCTCGATCTGGAGCACCAGCGGGTGCGGCGCTTCGACCGCCGACTGACCTGGGAGGACCTCCTCCGCGACCGGTCGGAGGTGCTATACCGAACCACCTTTGAATGGCTGTGGGTACACAAATGGGAACGCTGGGTCACCGCCGCGCAGACACGCACCTCCGACACCTCACCCTGGCCAGCCTGCTGGCGCTCGCCGCTGCCTGCGGAAAGGGCGAGGGCCAGCTTGGCGTCTTCCCCACCGCCCTCGACTACGGCGCCGTCGACTTTCTCCTAGAGATGCCCGAAGAGGGCTACGCCAGCACCGAGCTGCTCCTCACCAACACCGGCGAAGAGCCCCTCACGCTGACGCTGCTGACCCTCGACCTCGACCACCTCTGCGTGCCCGGCTTCACCAGCGCGCCCACCGCCCTGCCCGACCTCGACCCCGGCTCTTCGTACAGCCTCTTCGTCGGCGTCTGCGACTACATCGAAGAAGACGGCGAGCGCGACAGCGAGGTGAAGGGCCGCATCGAGATCGAAGGCGACAACCTGCCCCAGCTCGTCGCCGTGCCCTGGTCCTTCACCCCCGTCCTGGGCCTTGAAGAAGAAGGCGCCGCGCCATGATCGGCGCCCTTGGCCTCCTCGGCGCGGCCCTCGCCGGCTCGGCGGTGAGCGAGATGCGCGCAGCCTTGGAGGGCCCCACGCCGGTGGTGCAGGGCATCACCTGCACGCCGATGGGGGCGGCGCTCGAGCGCCTCGCCAGCCTGCCCTGGAACCCCGAGACCCTGCGCTCCCTCTCCCCCGGCCTCGACCGCCGCATGGAGTCCCTGCAGCCCGCCAGGGCCGCGGCCTCAGGCCTCGATCTGAGCGGCACGATGGCCTACTTCGAGGTGAAGGGCGAGGCCCGGCAGGTGTTGCCCTTTCGCGGCGACCTCGCCCAGGCCGAGGCCTTCTTCGCGCAGGGCGGCGCCACCGTGGTGCGCGAGGGCGACCGCCTGCTCGTGACCCCCAGCGCGGGCGCCCGCGCCACCGCCTGGCAATTGGAGGGCGGCGCCCTCGTCCACCGCGAGCCCCACACCACCGCCGCGGGCAGCCCACCCCAGGCAGCCCTTCTCGACGGCCTGCCCACCGGCCCCGGCTGCATCGTCTACACCCGCGACACTGCCAAGGCCCAGGGCAAGTTCAGCGCCACCGCCGTCTTTGTGCCCCTCGACGGCCAGAGCCCCCTGCGCTGGCGGGTGGCCACCCCGGCGCCGCCCCCCAAGGCCTTCGCCGCCCCCACCGGCCCCTGGGTGGGCGCCGCCACCCGCACCCCGCCGATGGTGGTGGGCGGCCTCGGCGTCTCGGGCGACGCCCTGCTGGAGCTGATGGCCAACACCCCCGGCGCGCCCCTGGCCGACATCCAGCGCTTTCGCGAGGTCATCAGCCTGCCGGCCGGCGTCACCTTCGCCGTCTTCGCCGTCCAGCCGCGCCCCCGCTTCGCGATGGTTGTGCCCGTCCACGACGCCGACGGCGACCCGCTCTCGGCCCGCC
>JBEIQK010000349.1:0-6458 GCA_040376505.1 Alphaproteobacteria bacterium
GATGGCGACTGCGCCGGACTCGCCGCGGAAGGCGACCAGCTCTGTGCCGAAGTACTTCATCTTCAGCACGCCACCCACCGGCAACTCGTCGGAGAAGGCTACGACGAACCAGCCCTTGGGATACCCCACAAAGGGGTTCTTCTTCGACGAACTGCGCTTTGCCATGGACTAGACTCCGCGGAAGGTGATCGGCATCGTCTTGATGCCGTTGATGAAGTTGGAGCGCAGCTTGCGCACCTCGCCGGCCAGCTCGATGTCGTCCATGCGGGCGATGAGCTGCTCGAAGAGGATGCGCATCTCAAGCCGGGCCAGGCTCGCGCCCATGCAGAAGTGCTCGCCCACGCCGAAGGCAAGGTGCGGGTTCGGGTTGCGCGTGATGTCGAACTTGAAGGGGTCGGCAAAGACCTCTTCGTCGCGGTTGGCCGAGCAGTAGAAGATGACGACCTTGTCGTTCTCCTTCATCGGCACGCCGCGCACCTCGAGGTCGCGCGTGACGGTGCGGCGGAAGTGGTTGACCGGGGTCACCCAGCGGAGGGTCTCCTCGACGGCCTGCGAGATGAGCTCCGGGTTGGAGCGCATGAGCGCCATCTGGTCGGGGTTCTGGAGCAGCGCCAGCATGCCGCCCGACAGGGCGTTGCGGGTCGTCTCGTTGCCGGCCACGGAGAGCAGCAGGAAGAAGGCGTCGAACTCCATCTCCGACAGCTTCTCGCCGTCGATCTCCGAGTTGATCAGCACGCTGATCAGGTCGGTGCCATCCTTGTCGAGGCGGTCCTCGGCGAGCGAGTTGGCATACATCCAGATCTCCATCGCCGACTGGCGTGCATCCTCGATCGAGGTCTGGAACTCCGGGTCGTCGAACCCGATGAGCTGGTTCGACCAGTCGAAAATCTTCTGGCGGTCTTCACGCGGCACGCCGAGCAGCTCGGCGATGACGCGGAGCGGGAGCTCGGCGGCGATGTCGCGCACGAAGTCGCAGGCGCCCGTGCCCTTGGCGATGACCTCGTTGAGGATCTCATCGACCTCGGCCCGGATCTTGGGCTCCATCAGCTGCACGATGCGCGGGGTAAAGCCGCGGGCCACCAGCTTGCGGAAGCGGGCATGCTGCGGCGGGTCCATGTTCACCATCAGCAGCTGGATCTGCGAGAGATCCTCTTCTGCGTAGTCGGGGATGTTGGTTCCGCCGCGGGCCGACGAGAAGTCGCGCGGGTTCTTCGAGATGTCGACGACGTCGGAGTACTTCGAGATGACCCAGAAGCCACGACCACCGGGCTCGCCGTGGAAGGAAACCGGCGCATGGGTGCGCAGCTCGGTGAAGTCTGCGTGCGGCACCCCCTTCGCGTAGGTATCGAGATCGTAGATATCGATCTTGGGGAGGGCGTGCGATGCGGTCTGGTTCTCCATCTTTCGACTCCTTGCCGTAGCGGCGTTCAACGCTGTATTGGTGTTCGACTAGAACATGTTCCAATTTGCTAGAACATGTTCCAATGGTCAACAACGGAAGTGAACTTCATCACCTCCTCAACGCCGGAGCCAGACTGTGAGCGAACCAGCACTCCTTACCTCCCGCGACGGTCATGTCATGACTGTCACATTCAACCGCCCGGCCGCCAAGAACGCCCTCAACCTCGAGACCCTCGCCCGCCTGGCCGACGCCTGGGCCGAGATTGAGGAAGACAGCGAGATCCGCGTCGCCATCCTCACCGGCAACGGCGGCGTCTTCTCGGCCGGTGCCGACCTCAAAGAGATGCACGGCGACCAGACCGCCAACCCCTGGCACGACCGCTTCAACAAGGACAAGGGCGGCGACCCCGAGCTCCACTGGAAGGCCTTCCTCCGCAGCAAGCTCCTCAAGAAGCCGCTCGTCGCGGCCGTGGAGGGCGTGGCCTACGCAGGCGGCATGGAGATCCTCCAGGGCACCGACATCCGCGTCGCCGGCGCCTCTGCCAAGTTCGGTCTCACCGAGGCCAAGCGGGGCCTCTTCCCGCTCGGCGGCTCGACCGTCCGGCTCCGCCGCCAGGTGCCCTACACCAAGGCGCTCGAGATCCTGCTGCTCGGCGAGCCGTTCGGTGCGCAGGAGGCGCTCGACATGGGGCTCATCGGCCGCGTCGTCCCTGATGGCGAGGCGCTCAACGAGGCCCGTCGCCTGGCAGGCATCCTGGCAGACAACGGCCCGCTGGCGGTGCAGGCCATCCTCAAGTCGGTCCGCGCCGGCGCCGACCTGCCCGAGGAGCAGGCGCTCGCCAAGGAGCTCGAGATCGGCTGGCCGATCATCGGCAGCAAAGATGCCCGCGAGGGATCCATGGCCTTTGCGCAGAAGCGGAAGGCCAACTTCACCGGCGAGTAAGAGAACACAGACACCTGACGGCCAGTAGCAGTTTCGGTCACCCCGGACGGTTTCGGTCGGAGTCTGCTACCAGCCGTCAGGGCTGCGCGTTGGGGTCGGTGTAGAATTGGCGGCACCAGACACGGTACTTGCCAATCGGACCGTCCCCATCGCTCAAGATCGGGGGCTTCACATGCTTCTTGTTCTCCCAGATCGGGATGTCTTGTTCAAGTTGCCGTTCGATTTCTCTCACAAAGGCCATTCCGATGCCCTTGGTGATGGAGCGACCGCCCGACTTCTTGACGATGAAAGAGAAGCGGACGTCACAGTATTCCTCGTCAATCGCCGTAACGGAGTTGACCAGGATGGTGTCGACCAGGCCGGTGAAGCGGACCACGGTGAAGCCGAAGCCGAGCGCCATGACATTGACCACGCCTTCGACGGAGCCCATCGGGGTCTCCATGACCGTCGTGGACTGGGCCCGCATGATGGGGCCCTCGGTCGACATGGTCGCGCTGGGCATGTTCTGCGTGCCGTGCAGGTAGTGGAAGTGGGCGGTATCGACGGCGTTCTCCGCCATCTCCTGGTTGCGGGTCCGGACCTTCCAGCGGCGGGTCTCGTAGGGGGTCCAGTCCTCGTGGCCATACTCCTCGAGGAGGGGCACTTCGAACATCGGGGCCTCGCCTTCGGGGTGCCACCAGACCATGATGAGGCCGTTGATCTCGACCACATGCCAGGTGTCGATGCGGGCCTTGGGCGAGATCTTCTCGCTGCCGTAGGGCACCGAGGTGCACATGCCTTCGCAGTTGAACTTCCAGGCGTGGAAGGGGCAGCGCACATCCTCGCCCTCGACCGTTCCGCCGTAGCCGAGGTGGGCACCCAGGTGGGGGCAGTAGGCGTCGAGGACGGAGACCTTTCCGGACTCGGTGCGGAACATGACCATGTGTCGGCCGAAGTACTCCAGCGGGACAACCTGCTTGGGGAGCAGCTCATCGGAGTAACCAACCTGGTACCAGCCGAGCGGGTAGGGCGGGAAGCTGAAGCGATACTTCGACATGGCATTCTCCATGGGCGGTCGGCGCAGGTGCGCTCAGATTAGAACGCGTTCTAGTCTACCGTAGGAGCGGGGTGGTGCAAGTAGAAAGGGGAGCCTCGGATGTTGTGCAGAACTGCAATCGTTTGACGCGCTTGGCCATCGCCCTGTCATCACCCCCGGTGGCGCATCTCCCGTTGCAGCGCGGCGCGTGACTGCGGTAGGGCTGCGGCCCCCTCAGCCGCCGTCGGGAGTGCCAGCATGACCATCGCCACCCAGTCCGCCAAACCCAAGGGCACGCTCAAGCGCTGGGCCATCCACCGGGGCATCGAGAGCGCCGCCCGCATCGGTCGCCTGCTCGGCAGCGGCCGCCGCTACCTGGCCCGCTGCGAGGTCACCCGCGACATCTCCTACGGCCCGCTCGCCGAGCAGCGGCTCGACGTCTACCGGCCCGCCGACAGCAAGGGCCTGCTCCCCGTGCTCCTCTATGTGCATGGCGGCGGCTTCTCCTTCTGCTCCAAAGAGACCCACTGGTCCTTCGCTAGCCGCTACGCGCTGATGGGCTTTGTGGTCTTCAACATCGACTACCGGCTCGCGCCGACCCACAAGTTTCCGGCCGCCTTCGACGACGCTGCCCGCGCCCTTGCCTGGGTGCGCGAGCAGGCCCCGAAGTATGGTGGCGATCCCTCGCGCATCGTCATCGCGGGCGAGTCTGCGGGCGGCAACCTCACGGCCTCGCTGGTGGCCGCCTCCTGCTACCGGCTCAGCCATCCGAGCGCCGCCGCGCTCTTCGACCGCGCCCCGCCGATCGTCGCTGCGCTGCCCGCCTGCGCCGTGCTGCAGGTGACAGACATGGCCCGGTTCAAGCGGCGCAAGGAGAGCCTGCCCGAGTGGATTTCTGCGCAGCTCGAGACCATGGAGCGCGCCTATCTGGGCCGCGCCGACCATGGGGCTGAGGCCCTCTTTCTGGCCGACCCGCTCCGGCTCATCGAGGAGCAGAAGCCAGTGCGGCCGCTGCCGCCGCTCTTTGTCTTTGTGGGGACGCGCGACTTCCTGCTCGACGACAGCCGCCGGCTGCATGCCGCGGTGCAGGCGCACGGAACCCGGTCGGAGCTGCACATCTACCCCGACGAGATTCATGCCTTTCATGCGCTGCCGTGGCGCGAGGCAACCCGCTCCTGCTGGAGCGAGAAGCGCCGCTTCCTGCAGGAGCTGGGGCTCGTCTCGTAGCGCTGTTTCTTAGAGCCGCTCGATGATGGTGACGTTGGCCTGGCCGCCGCCTTCGCACATGGTCTGCAGGCCGTAGCGCTTGCCGGTGCGCTCGAGCTCATGGAGCATCGTCGTCATGAGGCGGGCGCCGGTCGCGCCGAGGGGGTGGCCAAGCGAGATGGCGCCGCCGTTCACGTTGGTCTTGGCGTGGTCGTATCCGATGTCCTTGAGCCAGGCGAGGACGACCGGCGCGAAGGCCTCGTTGATCTCGACCAGGTCGATGTCGTTCATCGTCATGCCGGCCTTGGCCAGCGCGTAGCGGGTCGCCCGGATGGGGGCGGTGAGCATGAGGATGGGGTCGTCGCCGCGCACGCTCATGTGGTGGATGCGGGCGCGGGGCTTGAGGTTGTGCTCCTTGACCGCCTTCTCGGAGGCGATGAGTAGCGCCGCGGCGCCGTCGGAGATCTGGCTCGCCATCGCGGCGGTCAGACGGCCCTCGGGCATGAGCGTCTTGAGCGAAGCCATCTTCTCCAGCGAGGAGTCGCGGCGGGCGCCTTCGTCGTTCTCCACGCCGGCGATGGGGGCGATCTCACGCTTGAAGTAGCCGGCATCCATCGCGGCGATGGCCCGCTGGTGGCTCGCAAGCGCGAAGTGCTCCATGTCTTCGCGGCTGATCTCCCAGCGCTTGGCGATCTGCTCGGCGCCGAAGAACTGGTTGACCGGGGTCTCGCCGTAGCGGGCCTTCCAGCCCTCCGAGCCCGAGAAGGGGTTGGGGTGGCCCATGTCCTTGGCGATGACCCACGAGGTACCGATGGGGATCATGCTCATGTTCTGCACGCCGCCCGCGACCACGAGGTCCTGGGTGCCGCTCATGACGCCCTGGGCGGCAAAGTGGATGGCCTGCTGCGACGAGCCGCACTGGCGGTCGACCGTCGTGCCGGGCACCTCGTCGGGGAGGCCGGCCGCGAGCCAGCAGGTGCGGGCGATGTCGCCGGCGTTGGGGCCGACGGTGTCGAGGCAGCCGAAGACTACGTCCTCGACCGCCATCGGGTCGACGCCCGAGCGCTTGAGGAGCTCCTTGATGGCGAAGGCGCCGAGGTCGGCGGGGTGGACCTGCGAGAGGCCGCCATTCTTGCGACCAACGGGCGTACGAACTGCGTCAATGATGTAGGCTTCAGCCATGACTTTCTCCAGTGAGAGAGGGAAGAGGAGTGGGGTTGCGGACTAGCAGAAGGCGGGTGCTGCGGGTCCGTCGAGCAGCGCCGCGGCGACCTGCTCCCGGTGCCAGCTTGCGCTGCCATGCGCGCGGGCCAGGGCCCAGGTGCGCTTGAGGAAGAAGTGGAGGTCGCACTCGGTGGTGTAGCCGATGGCGCCATGGACCTGCAGCGCCTTCTTGGCGGCGAGCTCGGCGGCATCACTCGCGGCAGCCTTGGCCATGGAGACGGCGAAGGCCGCATCGCTGGCGCCAACGCTGAGGCTCCAGGCGGCGCGGAGCACGAGCGGGCGGGCCATCTCGGTGGCGGCGTGGGCATCGACGAGGTGGTGCTTCACCGCCTGGAAGGAGCCGATCGGCTTGCCGAACTGCTGCCGCACATTGGCATACTCCACGGTCATCTCGGTCATCCGCTTGGCGAGGCCAATGAGCTGTGCTGCGGCGGCGAGTGCAGCCCGCTGCGAGGGTGCGGTGCCGTCGCCCTCCCAGCCCTGCGCGGAGACCGTTGCGGTGCGGCGGCAGGCGTCGATCGATGGCTGCGGCGTGGCGCTGTAGTCGGCCCGTGCCAGCAAGCGGGGGCCGGCGGCGGTGCGGAAGAGGCAGAAGTCGGCCTCTTCGGCCCAGGCGATCGGGTCGTTCGGATGGGTGCCGGCGGTGACCAGTTTGGTCCCCTCGATGAC
>JBEIQK010000630.1:0-3984 GCA_040376505.1 Alphaproteobacteria bacterium
CGGCAGCGCCCAGGACACCACCCGGCCGGCCCTGGCGGCCGCCCAAGCGAGCGCCGCCGCCCCGCTCAAGGCGGCGATCGACGGCGTGGGCGCCCTGCCGCCCGGCGACATCGCCGCCCTGCGCGCGGCCCTCAACGCCACCTTCAAGCCGATGCGCGCCTTGCTCCAGGCCAACGCGGGCGGCGGCGACGAAAAGGTGGTGGTGACCTACTGCCCGATGAAGTCGGCGCGCTGGTTCCAGCGCAAGGACGGCATCGCCAACCCCTACCATGGCGCCGAGATGCTCACCTGCGGCGTCTTTGAGGCCCTCTAGGCGGCGGATTGGGGGCCATTGGCGGTTCTCTGGGCGCCACGGTAAGCCTGCACGCGACGCCTCAGCCGGAGAGCCCATGTCCGCCTACCACGAAGCCTTCATCATCGACGCGGTGCGCACCCCGATGGGCCGCAAGGGCGGCACCCTCTCCCACCTGCGGGCCGATCAGCTCGCCGCCGCCCCGCTGCGGGCCCTGGTCGAGCGCACCGGCATCGACCCCAACCTGATCGAAGACGTGGTGATGGGTTGTGTCACCCAGGTGGGCGAGCAGGGCCTCAACATCGCGCGCAACGCCGCCCTCATCGCCGGGCTGCCCATCGACGTCACCGGCGTCAGCGTCAACCGCATGTGCGGCTCTTCGCAGCAGGCGCTCAACTTCGCGGCGATGGGCGTGGCCAGCGGCTTTCAAGACATCGTCATCGCGGCCGGCGTGGAGAACATGAGCCGGATCCGCATGGGTGCGGACATGTTCTACGAAGGCGAGATGGTGACCCCCAGCCCCGAGATGGCCTGGCGCTACACCATCGTGCCCCAGGGCATCAGCGCCGAGCTGGTCGCGAAGCGCTACGGGCTCGACCGCGCCGCCCTCGACGCCTACTCGCTGCAGAGCCACCAGCGCGCCGCCGCCGCCCAGGACGCTGGCGCCTTCGACGCCGAGATCTGCCCCGTCACCGTCACCACCCCCGACGGCACCGTGACGATGCGCCGCGACGAGGGCATCCGCCGCGACACCACGCTGGAGCGCTTGGCCAAGCTCAAGCCGGCCTTCCAGGACGACGGCGTGATCACCGCGGGCAGCGCCTCGCAGATCAGCGATGGCGCCAGCGCCGTGCTGCTGGCCAGCGCCGCGGCGGTCAAGCAGTACGGCCTCAAGCCGCGGGCCCGCATCCTCTCCATGGCCACCGCCGGCTGCGATCCCACGATCATGCTGACGGCGCCGGTGCCGGCCACCCAGAAGGCCCTCGCCCGCGTGCAGATGAAGATGCGCGACATCGATCTGGTGGAGATCAACGAGGCCTTCGCCTCGGTGGCCCTGGGCTGCGGCGGCGAGCTCGGCTTTGACTTCGACAAGACCAACGTGCACGGCGGCGCCATCGCGCTCGGCCACCCGCTGGGCGCCAGCGGCTGTCGTCTGATGACCACCCTGCTCCACGCCCTGGAGCGCCGCGATCAGCGCTTTGGCCTGTCGACCATGTGCATCGGCTTCGGGCAGGGCATCGCCACCCTGATCGATCGGGAGATCTACGTCTGATCGGGCCCGCCCGCTCCCCTGGTCGCCCCGCCCCAGCGGGGATCTCTCCCTCCCGCTTCGACGACCGATGACCCCACGCGCCCTCCTCCTCGGTGACCCCGGCCCCACGCCCTTTGTGGGACAGTTTCGCTGCGCGATCTCGGCGGGCCCGGCGGCCCTGTCGATCGCCGGGCGGGTTGGCGCCGAGGCCGGCCTGGAGCGCGCCTTCGAGGTCTCGGGCCTGCTCGCACACGCCCTGCGCAGCCTGCAGCCCGTGAGCCCCGATCGCTTCGCCCTGCTGCGCGCCACCTGGGAGCTGCTGGCGCTGATGCCCAGCGAGTCGCTCGGGCCGGCCGCTGGCGGTGATCTGTGCCTGCTGCTGCTCAGCGAGGACCCGGGCGGCGCCTGCGTGGCCGGCGTGGGGCTGTCGATGGTGTGGGCCAGCGATGAGCGCGCCCTGATGCCCCTCGTCGAGGTGCCGCACCCCCTGCTTTGCCCGGCTGGACGGCCGAGCCGCACGCCGGGGGTGCTCAACCTGGAGCGAGCGCCGCACTGCATCGTTGGCGCGCCGGCCCACCTGCCCGCGACCGCGCCGACCCTGGCCGAGCTGCGGGCCCGGACGGGGGTGCGGGGATGATCCACCCCCTCGATTCGGCCGCCCTGGCCGAGCTCGACCTTCGCGCAGGCCTGCCTGCCCTGCGCGAGGCCCTTTGGAAGGCGGCCGAGCAGGATCAGCCGGTGATCGAGGCCGTCCGCCTGATCGCCAGCCGCGATCGGGTGGCCCTGGCCGAGCTGCTGGTGGGGCCGCGCGCCGTGGCCCATCCCCGTCTGCTGGCCGCTTCGCTCGCGGTGATCGAGAACCTCGAGGCCGCCATCGCGCCCAAGTCGCTCTACCGGCGCCTCGGCGACCTCGCCGGGGGCAGCCCCCTCGACGTGCTGGAGGTGGCGATCGCCCGCCACCCCGAGGCGGTCTGGCTGGTGGAGCTGTCGGGGCGCCTGGAGGGCCGAAACGCAGGCGCCCTGCACCTCGCCGCCCTGGTCGACCGCCCCGCTTTTGGCGCCTTCTGCGCGCTCTACGCCAAGGCCGGCCTGCGCAGCGGCCTCGTGGCGGCGGGCCAGCACAGCGGCCGCATCGAGCCGGTCTCCAGCCTCGCCCAGGTCGGCGCCGAGGTCGAGCTGCGCACGCTCACCCAAAGCCTGCTCTGCGCCGAGCCCCCGCCGCCGATTGTGGCCTGGCTGGCCGCGACCTGGGGCCCCGATCTCGACGCCTTCATCGAACGCTTGATCCCCACCCTCCGCGAGCCGCGGGCCGTCCGGGCCCTGGCGCGCCAAGCCCACCTCCTGCCCCGTTCCAGCCTCAAGCTGCGCGCCCTGGCGCGGAGCCTGGGATGAGACCCGCCCCCTTGGAGACCGCCCCATGAGCAGCCACACGACCCTCTGCCGCCTCTGCGAAGGCTCCTGCGGGCTGCTCGCCGAGCTGCGCGACGGCACGATCTCCAGCCTCAAGGGCGACCCGAGCGACCCCAATTCCGAGGGCTACCTCTGCGAAGATGCGCGCAAAGACGCGCTTGGCGGCGGGCGGCCGCGCATCACCCAGGCGATGAAGCGGCAAAACGGCGCCCTGGTGCCGATCGCCTACGACACCGCCATCGCCGAGATCGCCGCCGCGCTGAAGAAGATCCGCAAGGAGTCGGGCCCCTCGGCGCTGGGGCTCTACCTGGGCGCCGCCGCCGAGCGCCACAACCTGGGCCTGCTGCGGGCCCTCGCGGTGGGCGTGGGGCTGGGCACCCCCAACCTCTTTGGCGAGCAGAGCCTGGGCGCCGGCCCCCAGATCGGCGCCGCTGAGGCCGCCCTAGGCCACCCCGTGCGCCTGCTCCCCGACCTCGGCCGCGCCCACTACGTCGTGCTGGTCGGCGGCGATCCCCAGGCCATCGGCTGGGGCCCCGGCGTCGGCGGCATGGTCCACGAGGCCCAGCTCCGTCACAGCCGCAAGACCAAGGGCACCAAGGTGGTGGTGGCCGATCCGCAGCGCACAGCCTTCGCCGCCGAAATGGACCAGCACGTCGCCATCCGGCCCGGCACCGAGCCCTTCTTCCTGCTGGGCCTGCTCTCGGCCATCGTGCGCGGAAACCAGCGCGACGTGCAGTTCGTCGACGACTACACCCGCGGTTGGGAGGCGCTCGGCACCGCCCTGGCCCCCTGGCCCCTGGAGCGCTGCGCGGAGATCTGCGGCGTCGAGGCGCCCCAGCTCTCGGGCATCGCGCTCAAGCTGTCGCGATCGGCCATGTCGGCGGTCTGGCTCGGCCCCTCGGCGCTGCAGAACCCCCATGCCAGCCTGGGGGCCTGGGCCTGGCTGGCCCTGCACTCGGTCACCGCCAACACCCTGCGGCCCGGCGGCCTGTACGATCACGAAGCCCTGATCGATCCCCACCTCCTCTAC
>JBEIQK010000546.1:0-4561 GCA_040376505.1 Alphaproteobacteria bacterium
CGCGTCCACGAGGCCCTGGAGCCAGCCGGGTGGCGGCACCCGGATGCCGCCGCGCCCCTGAACGGGCTCGACGAGGACGGCGCCCACATCGCGCAAGTCGGGCAGCGGCCCGCCAAAGGGCGCCCAGGAGACATGGGGCCCCAACTGGCCCTCGAAGGGGGCCCGAAAGAGGCCCGAGGCGTAGCGGGTGGCGGCCAGGGCCCCGTAGGAGAGCCCGTGGTAGCCGCCCTCAAAGGCGAGGACCCGGTCGCGGCCGGTGGCCATCCGCGCCGTCTTCACCGCCGCCTCCACCGCGTCGGAGCCGCTGGAGCCGAGGATCACCCGGTCGAGGCCGGTGGCCGCGGTCAGGGCTTCGAGCAGGCGAATGCGCGACGGATCGGGGAAGGCGTCGCCCATGGCGTGCAGCAGCGTGCGGGCCTGTTCTCGGGCGGCCCGCACCACTGCGGGGTGGCTGTGGCCCAGGCTGGCCACGCCAAAGCCGCTCGTGAGGTCGACAAAGATGTTGCCATCGACGTCTTCGACGTTCGCACCCCGGGCGCGGGCCCAGACGATCGGGTCGTCTTTGGCGGTGCCGAGGACCGCGGCCCGGCGGGCCCGGCGGGCGGTGATGGCTGGACACTCGCGGAGGGCCAGTCGGTCGACCCAGGCCTCGGACTGAGGTCCGGGCACGCGGGTTCGCAAGAGGGGGAGGGTGTCGCCACGCATGGCGAGCGCATATTCCGGCCGGCGGCCTTCATCCCGGCGGCGATTTGGGCTGGCGGGTCAATGTTCCTGGCGACCCGCAGGCAGAATCGGCGATGATGCAGGCCCGCCGCCTCACCCGAAGGACCCATGACCCCCGACCGCCCCGCTGAGCGGCACACGCTGGTGCTGAACGCAGGCTATGAGCCGCTCTGCGTGGTCCCCTGGCAGCGCGCGGTCTCCCTGTGGGCCCGCGAGCGGGTGGAGATCATCGAGGTGTACGAGGATGTCACGCTCCGTTCGGGCAGCCGCCGCTGGGAGCTCCCTGCCGTGGTGCGCTTGACCTCCCATGTGCCCTGGCGCGACCCCGGGCCGCCGCTGACCCGGCGCCTGATCCTGGTGCGCGACGGCAACCGCTGCCAATACTGTGGCCGCCTCGGCGATGCGCGCGAATTGACCCTCGATCACGTCATCCCCCGGCGCCAGGGCGGCCAGAGCCGCTGGGAGAACCTCGTGGCGGCCTGCCTGCGCTGCAACCACGAGAAGGGCGCCCGCACCCCGGCCCAGGCCGGCCTTCGCCTGCTGAGCCAGCCCCGGCGCCCCAACTGGCCGCCGGGCAGCCCCCAACGCGAGGGCCTGATCGGTCAGCGCGCCCCGGCCCAGTGGGCCCCCTACCTGCGAGGCGGCCGTGTGGGTTGAGCTGCGGCGCGGCGAGCACAGCCAGCGCCTGACCTACGAGGACTTCGAGCAGCGCGTGAAGGCCGGCGAGGTGGGGCCTGACGTGCTCCTGCGCTTTGCGCCGGTCACGGGCGAGTCCTTCGTGCCGGCCAGCAGCCTCGCGCTCTACCGCTCGCTGGCCGATCCGGGGGGCATCGCCTTTCGCAAGAGGCTCAACTCGGCGGGCCTGCCGGTGGTGACCGCCGCCCTGGCCGGGGTGCAGCTCCGTCTGTATCTGTCCAGCTTTGACCCCCAGTGGGAGGCCCGCTACAACGAGCACTTTATCAATTGGGGGCCCGGCCTCTTTGAAGGCGGCGAGATCTGGCGCCTCGTGACTTATGGCCTGCTGCACATGAACGCCGGGCACCTGCTGCTCAACCTCTGTTTTGTGGTCTACACGAGCTGGAACCTGGAGCGGGCCCTGGGGAGGGTCAACGTCCTGCTGCTGTACTTCGGCGCGGTGATCTCAGGCGGCCTGCTCAGCGTGTGGATGGTGCCCGATCGCAGCAGCCTCGGCGCCAGCGGCGGCGCCTTCGGCCTCATCGCCGCCAGCATCGCGCTCGGCTGGAAGCGCTGGGACGACCTGCCGCTGCGGGCGCGTAAGTCTTTTGGCTGGGCCCTGGTGCCCTACGCCGCGCTCTCGCTCATCTCCGGCATCCAGTCCGAGGGGGTCGACAACTGGTGCCACCTCGGCGGGCTGCTCGGCGGACTGTTGATGATGACGGTCCTCGACGCCGACCTCCAGCCCGCCCGCCGGCGGGCCAACGCCCTGGCGCAGGTCGGCGTTGGCGCTGTGTTGATGGGGCTCCTCGCCCTGCCCGCCCTGGCGGGCACCCGCTTTGTGCCGCTCAGCGCCCCCAGCGAGGGGCTCCTTCAGGTCCCCCACCCCACCACCTGGGGCACCGGCTGGACCCTGAGCGGCGATCGGGGCTTTCGCAGCCCGCTGGGCGCGGCCTCGGTCGCCACCTCGGTGAGCGAGCTGCCCCAGCCCGCCTCGCTGGAGGAGGCCGTCGCCCCGCTGCTGGCCCGCCTGGGCGAGGCCGGCACGGTGGAGTCGGTGGAGCGCGCGCCCATCACCCGCGACGGCTGGCCCGGCGAGCGGCTCGTGGTGCGCTTCGTCCGCGAGGAGCGCCCCTTTGTGGGCACCTTCGAGGTCTTCGCCCGGGGCGCCTACACCCTGTCGATCCAGTTCATCCACGAGGCCGAGGCCGAGGGCCGCTACGCGCCGCTCCGCGAGCGCATCTTCGCCGCGGCGCACATCGAGGAGCCCGCCGCCCTGGTGGCCGCCGAGGCCGCCGTCGCCGCCAACCCCCGCTCCTTCCAGCCGCGGGCCGAATTGGGCCGTCAGCGCCGGCTCACCGGCGATCTGCCTGGCGCCATCGCTGCCTACGAAGAGGCCCTGGCCATCGCCCCCGACGAGCCCAGCGTCTGGGTGGGGCTGCTGGCCTGCCGGATGGCCGACGGAGGCCCCGAAGCCCGGGCCCTGGCCACACGCGCCCTGGAGCGCTTCCCAGACGATCCCAGCGTGATCCTCGCCGGGGTCGAGCTCTACGAGGCCCTGGGCGACGCCACCGCCGCCACCGCCGCCCTCGACCAGGCCTGGGCCCGCCTGCCCGGCGACCGCGTCCTGCGCCGCGCCCGCCTGCGTCGGGGGCTGTCGGTGGAGTTGGGCCCCTAACGAGGGGCGGGTGGGTTGCCGCGGTGGGGCGGCGGAGCCGGACGGCTGCGCTCCGGTGCCGGATTGGAGGGCGGAGGCCCGCCGCCGGGGCCCCCCATCGAGGGTGGGCGCCGCGCCGCGTCTTCAGGGAATTCCTGCGCCAGCCTGCCCGCCTCGGCGGCGGCGCAGCGGGCCAGGAAGTCGCGGGTGGCCTGGAGCCCGGCCTCGGCGGCCCCGGGCTGCTCCAGGCGGGCGGCGATGAGCGAGACCACGCCGGCCCGGTTGGGGGCGGCCCAGTCCTGGTTGTGCAGGGGCAGGGTGTCGGCCCAGAGCTGGCGGGCCAGATCGAGGCGCCCGGCCCGCGCGAGCTGGCGCACACCGGCGTTTCGCAGGGCCTTGATGCTGTAAAAGCGGCTGCCATGGCCCATCGCCTCGACCTCGGCGATGAGGGCCCGCAGGCGCGAGACCACCTTCACCGGATCGCTGGCCAGGGCGGCGTTGAGCTGGGCCGCCTCGGCCTCCAGCCGCTCCCGCCACTGGACATTGTCGAGGCCCAGGCGCTCCAGGCTGCCGATGGCCTTGGGCCCCGGCCAGCCGGCCACGTCGATCAGGCTGTCGCCGGTCACGAGGTTGCCCAGCTCCTCCACGGTGAACAGAGGGGCCTCGCTGGGATCAGTCAGCGCAGCGCCCAGGAGGCTCGGCCAGAGGAGCGCCGGCCCAGAGAGGGCAGGGGCGGCGCCGACGAGGGCGTCGCTGGGGGGCGCCTTCTGGGCGAGGGCGGCCGCGGCCCGGGCCAGGAGGGCCCGCTGGCGGCGCGGCTCGGCGGCGGTGAAGTAGCCCCAGGGGTCGTCGAGGCGGAGGGGGTCGCGACTGTCCAGGTAGGCCTGAATCAGCCGCACCCGGAGCGCATGCCGGGCGGAGAAGTCAGTCCAGGCGTCGAGGTCGAAGTCCGGCGGCGCAAAGGCGGCCAGCTCGTCCAAGAGGGCCGTGGCGCCAGCTCCATCGCCGGCCTGGGCCAGGGCGAGGTAGCGGGTCCGCAGCCGGCGGAGGCCCTCGGGGGCGGCCGGGGGCGCCTCGCCACGGCCGAGGGCGCCGAGCAGGGCGGCGTTGGACTGGGCGTCCTGGCGGAGCAGCCCGATGATCTCCTGGGCGGGCCCCTCGGCGGAGAGGCCGATCTGGCCGAGCTCCCCGTCCAGCTCGCTCCAAAGACGGGCCGCCTCGGCATAGGCGCCCTCGGCGGCCGCGCGCCGGGCGGCGTCTCCCAGGGCCACGGCGAGGTGCTGGGCGGCGCGCATCTCCACGTCATCCCAACTGGCCTCGCCATACCAGTGGACATCGCCCACAAAGCCGCCGGCGTCCCAATTCCAGATGGGGTTCTCGGCGGGCAGGGGCGGGTTCTTGGCGCCACCGGTCGATCCCACCGGCGGGGCGGGCGGCGGGGGCTCGACGGGAGCCGGCGCCGGCGGCTCGCCCGAACAGGCCAGCATCCAACACAGAGCGAGAGCG
>JBEIQK010000420.1:0-5664 GCA_040376505.1 Alphaproteobacteria bacterium
CACCAGCGCGTCGACGCTCTCGACGATGAGGAAGGTGGCCAGCAGCCACTCGATGAGGGTGAGCGCCGGATCAGCCCAGGAAAGGTTGGCCAGGGTGACGGCGATGTGCAGGCTGCACGAGGCCACCAGCACCCGCGCCGGCAGGCGCACCCGCAGCAGCAGGTGGTCGTCGGACTGGGTCGCGGTGCGCCGCGCCACCGCCCGGATCACCCGAAAGAGCCCTCGCAAGAGCAGCTCGCCGATCAGCCCAACGCCCACGGCCACCAGGAGGGCGACCAACCAGATCCAGGGCGGCTCTGCCGCCATCAGCCGCGTCCAGGCGGCCACCAGTTCACGCCAGCTCAACACGACGCGCTCCAGAGTCGGCCCCCATCACCCGCCCGCCCGGGGCCGGGCAAGGCCAGCGCCGCTTAGAGGCCGTAGAACTTCACCACCGTGCGGCAATCCGGCGTCGCCCAAGTGAGGTCGGCGTCGTAGATGTGGTGGGCGATCTCGTTGCCGACGCGACGCACGCCGTAGAGCTGCAGCCCGTCGGCCATCGCCTTGCCCCAGGGCGACTCCAGCGTGAGCCCGTCGAAGTGGGTGGGCGCAAAGCCGCCGCGGCAGGCCCGATCTTCGAGGCAGGAGGCCACTGCGCTGCACAGCGAGGTGACCTCGCCCAATTCGGACTCGGAGTAGCCGTAGGCGACGGTGGTGCCGTACATCATGCCGCCCTTGCCCCCCGCCGGCGAGGCGATGGAGCTCGAGCACCCCGAGGCAAAGACAGCCATCCCCCCGAGCAGGGCAACAACAAAGCGCATGGTGGACCTCCTTCGAAGGGTCGCGTTCCCACCGGGGTTCACGGATTCGGAGTGGCTTCGCACAACCCCCAGAGGCGGGGGAAAGCACGGGGAGGAGCGAGGGGCATGGGCGCGGGGGCAGTGCCCGGTCTGGGCGAGGCGCGCGCGACGACTTTTTACCAGCAGTGACCTTTGATGACCAGCCCCCTAAGGGCTCCGTTCCTCAAATTGCCACTTCTGAATCGTTTTTGCGAACAGTACACCGGCCTCAGCGCCCGGTGTGGCCCGGTCGCCAGCGGCGCACATCGGGCGGCTGGCTCGGCTCCAGCGGGGTCTCCACCGGCACTGTAATCAGAAAGCCGCGTCGATCGTCGATCTGCCCCGAGAAGCTCACCACGGTGGGCCAGGACCAGGTGGTGCGCCCCTTCAGCTCCACCGCCACGCCCGCGGCCAGGGGGCCCAGCTCCTGCACTTCTTCGGCGCCCACCCGCACCTCCACCGATCGCCACGCCTCGCTCGGAACAAAACGGAGGACAAAGGCACCGTCCGGAGTGAGCGAAAGAGACGTGTCAAGCGGGAGATCGCCCGCCAGGGCCGCGCCGAGCAGAAGGAGGATCATGGGGTTGGGGCCTCCACAGGCTGGTGCCAGGCTTGCAAGATGCGGATGTAGTCGATCAACGGCGGCACCGCGGCCGGGGCCGGCGCGGCCGAGACCCGCTCCAAGGCCCGCCCGATCGCCAGACGCAGGGTCGGATCGAGCCCAAGGTCGGGGAAGGCGGCCGGGGCCAGAAAGCCGCGGCGCACGATGTCCTGGACCCAAGCCCCCACCGTCCAGGCGTCGACATGTTCGCCCTCCATCACCGCAAGGAGCACGGCGCGGAGCCCCTCTTCATCGAGGCGCCCCCCCTGGTGCAGCACCAGGGCCGCCTGAAACCAGGAGTAGACCGGCACCACCCGCCCGCCGAGGGGGGCAAAGGTGGCAGGTGAGCGGCCCCGCTCGACGCGAATGAAGATGCGCTCGACCGGATCGGCGGTGGCCACGCGCGCCAGCGCCGACAGGGTGGCCTCGACATGCGGCGGGTAGGCCCCCGCGGCCTCCAGGATGCGGGCGACGTCGGCCGGACGCAGGCGGCCGGCGAGGGCGTCGGCGTAGACCGAGTAGACGATGGCGTCGACCTCGGCGTCGTCGCCGAAGCAGGTCTCGCCGACCCCGCGCCCCAGGCCCACCCGCCCCTCCAACAGGGCCGGCAGCTTGTAGCCCATCTGGCCGCGGATCGCGCGCAGCTCGCCCTTCTTGAGGTGGCGCAGGCTGTCTTTGAGCACCAGGGACTCGTAGCGCACGCCGTCGAGCTTGAGCTTTTGTTCGAGGACGGCCCGCATCTGCACCGGCGAACCGCTGACGATCGCCACCCGCGCCGCCGGGTCGGCGCAGAGGCCGCGCATCAGGGCCGTGGCGCCCGGGGTCGCCTTCTTGGTGCTGGCCGACTCGGTCGCCGTGCGCACGAGGCCCCGCAAGGAGTCGAAGTCCGTCTCCAAGTAGGTCTTGTCGAGGTCCCAGCGGTACACGTGCACCGCCCTGTCGTATCATGCGGCCATGCCTGAGCCGACCGCGAAGAAGACCGCCGAGCCCTCCACGCGTGCGCCCGAGGGCGGGGCTCCAAGCTGGAACGGGAGCGTCCACAGCTTCGACATCCACGCCGCCGCGCCCAGCCACGTCTCGCACACCATGCCCGGCTGGGGCGAAGGGGCCACCGAAGAGGACCTGACCCCCGCACCCCCCGATCAGGAGTCGCTCTTCGAGGAGATCACTCTCAGCACCCCCGATCGCAAGGTCAAGCTGCCCCACACCCGCAAGACCCGCAGCCTCGTGGTGCCGCCGCACAGCGGGCGCTACCGCGACGGCGAGGTGCTCGGAAAGGGCGGTGCTGGCGAGGTCCGCCGCAGCCTCGACCGCGTGCTGGGCCGGGTGGTGGCGATCAAGTCGCTGCGCCCCGAGCTGGCCGCCGACGCCGGCATGGTGGTGCGCTTCATGCAAGAGGCCCAGGTGGTCGCCCAGCTCGAGCACCCGGCCATCGTCCCCGTGCATGACCTCGGCCGCCTGCCCGATGGCCGCTGGTTCATCACCATGAAGGAGATCCAGGGCCGCACCCTGCGCGAGCTGATCGCCGCCCTGCACTCCTCGCGCAAGTTCGCCGACTTCGTGCCCACCGCCGACGGTTGGACCCTGCGCCGCCTCATCGAGGTCTTCCGCACCGTCTGCGAGGCGGTGGGCTTTGCCCACTCCAAAGACGTGCTGCACCGCGATCTGAAGCCCGACAACGTGATGGTCGGCGACTACGGCCAGGTCTATGTGCTCGACTGGGGCCTCTCGCGGCTGCTCAGCAGCGCCGAGGCCGAGGCCGCCCCGCCCAACGCCGCGCAGAACCCCAAGAGCCGCGGCAACCAGACCCGCTACGGCGTGGTGGTGGGCACGCCGGCCTACATGCCCCCCGAGCAGGCCCGCGGCGAGCGCGACCGCATGGGCCCCTGGTCCGACATCTGGTCGCTCGGCGCCCTGCTGTACGCCATCCTCTACGGCCGGCCGCCCTACCGCGGCCCCGCCGAGCAGGTCCTGGAGCAGGTGCAGGCCGGCCCCCCGTCGGGGGTCGACGGCCTCAAGCTGCCCGAGCCGCTGGTGGAGATCTGGCGCAAGTGCATGACCATGAACCCGGCCGACCGCTACCCGCTGGCCACCGAGGTCGCCCGCGAGATCGAGGACTGGCTGGAGGGCAGCAAGGCCCGCGAAAAGGCACTCGTGCTGGTTGAAGAGGCCCGGGCCCTGGTCGCCACCCACGTCGACCTGGAGCGCAAGGCCACCAAGGCCCGCGAGCGCGCCCGCGCCAGCATCCAGAGCCTGCGCAGCGGCGACCCCCTGGCCACCAAAGAGGCCGCCTGGGCCCTCGAAGACGAAGCCAACGCCACCATCGAAGAGCAAGACCGCCTCTTCCTCGACATCTCCACCAAGGCCCGCCTCGCGATGGCCCAGGTGCCCCAACTCCCCGAGGCCCGCAGCCTGCTGGCCGACCTCTACCGGCGCCGGGCCGAGGCCGCCGAAGCCCTCGGCGACGCCAAGGCCGCCCGCGAGTACTGCAACCTGCTCGCCCACTACGACGACGGCCGCCACGCCGACTTCCTCGTCACCGACGCCGAGCTCTTCCTCGACAGCGAGCCCCGCGGCGCCCGCGTGCGCATCTTCCGCTGGGAGAACAAGGCCCGCCGCCTCGCCCTGCGCAAGGCCAGCGGCACGCTCACCACCCCCGTGAACGGCCTGCGCCTGCCAATCGGCAGCTACGTCGTCGAGCTGCAGGCCGACGAGCAGAGCCCGCGCGTGCGCTACCCGGTGCGCATCGCCCGCGGCCAGCCCTGGCGGCCCACCGCGCCGGGCGGCAAAGAAGTGCACAAGATCCTGCTGCCGCCGGTGATCCGCACCTTCGCGATGGAGCGCATCGTGCCCGCCGGCTGGTTCGTCTCCGGCGGCGACGCCGAGGCGGTCGGCGGCCTGCCCCGCCAGCGCCTGTGGGTCGACGACTTCGCCCTCGCCCAACGCCCGGTGAGCCACCGCGAGTACCTCACCTTCTTAAACGACCTCACCGCCTACAATCGCCTCGCCGAGGCCCAGCGCCGCGCCCCCTCCTTGCCACCGCGCCAGGGCGCCCCCGCCGAGATCTACTACCTCTTCGACGCGATCTCCCAGCGCTGGAGCCTGCCCGAGCGCTGGGCCGAGCTTCGCCTGCACGCCGACGCGCCGGTGATCGGCGTCTCCTGGTACGACGCCAACGCCTTCTGCCGCTGGCTGCAGGAGCGCACGGGCCAGCCCTGGCGCCTCCCCGGCGAGTTGGAGTGGGAGAAGGCTGCCCGTGGCGTCGACGGCCGGGCCTACCCCTGGGGCGATCAGGCCGATCCCGCCTTCTTCTGCATGCAGGACTCGGCGCTCGACTTCTCCGGGCCGCCGCCCACCGCCGACTTCGAGATCGACAAGAGCCCCTACAACGTGCTCGGCCTCGCCGGCGGGGTCGCCGAGTGGTGCGCCGACACCTTTCGGCCCACCGGCCCCGATCGCAAGGGCTCCCAGGTGATCGCCCCAGAAGCCCCCGACGCCAGCGCCATGGAGCCCCGAGAACACGCACCCCGCCGCGCTTCCCGCGGCGGTGGCTGGAACCTGCCCGCCCGCATCGGCCGCGCCGCCTCCCGGGCCAGCTTTCCGCCCGACCGCCGCGCCGACAACCTCGGCTTCCGCCTCTGCCGGACCATCGCCACCCTCAGCAGCGTCGAAGAGGGCGCCGGGGAGCCTACGGAGCCCCGGTGATGCCGCTGGTGGCCTGGGGGGTGGGCAGGTCGGCCGGCGGCAAGGTCGGCGAGACCGGCACCGGGCCCGCCGTGCTGGCCGGCTCCACGAAGCGGTAGATCGTGCTGCCCGACTCGGCCATCAGCAGGTGCTCGGCCGCCACGCGCCGCAGGGCGTTGGGATCACGGCGCAGGCTGCGGATCCGGGCCTTCAACTCTTCGTTCTCGCGCTCCCGCTCGCTCACCCGCTTCTCGGTGGCGATCAGGCGCTGCTTGACCGTGTGCCGCTTGAGCAGGCCCTCATCGCCGGCCAGGGCAAACCAAAGCGCGCTCACTACAAGCCCGATGGGGAGCATGTTCCAGAGCGCGCGACGGGCGAAGAGCTTGTCCAGGCGAGATCCGCAAGCCGAGGTGTTGGGGCAGCCCCAAGGTAGCCGGTAGCCCTTGACGCGGCAAGAGCATACCCCTTGCACCACCAGAGGGTCCCCCCGCCGCGTCTGGGGGACCACCGCGAACATCGACTCAAGCGTAGGGCTGGTAGGACTTCTCCTCGATGATCGTC
>JBEIQK010000905.1:0-2454 GCA_040376505.1 Alphaproteobacteria bacterium
CTCCTCGGGTCGGGGCGCGGCGCCCTCTATCCGCACCCCGCCGGCCCGGCCAAGCCGCGCTGTCCACGCCCTGGACAGGGCCGTCCGCCGCCTGGACAGGGCGCTCCCCCCAAAGAGCCCACGCCGCCGCGACCCCAGCCCTGGCACACATCCTGCAACTGCCTGGACCGTCCCCCTGGAGCCCCCCGATGCACCCCGTCCTCCGCGCCCTGCGCACCCCCGAGGCCTTCGCCCTCGAGTCCGCCGAGACGGCCCCGCCCACCGTTCACGCCGCCCTTGCCCTCACCGCCTCGCTCGGCGTCGGCCTCTACGGCCTCGCCATGCACCTGCCCCAAGGCCTCGCTGCCGCCGCCGAGGGCGGTGTGGCCGCCATCCTCGCCGCCGGGGTCGCCTGGACCGCCACCCTGCCCTCGCTCTACGTCATCGGCAGCCTCAACGGCAGCGCCCTGTCGCTGCGCGCCGTCGCCCTGGCCACCCTGCTCGCCGTCAGCTTCGGCGGCTTCGCGATGATCGCCAGCATCCCGGTGCTCTGGTTCTTCGAGCTCTGCCTTCCCTTTGTCGGCGTTCGACTGTTCATCAACCTCATCATCTTCGCCGGCGTGGGCCTGTCGATGCTCGAGGTCTTCCGCCGCGTGATGACCGCCCTCGAAGGGCCCCGCGCCTTCCACTTCCTCTGGATGGGCCTGCTCTCCTTGCTGGGCGCCGAGATGTTCGCCCTCTTTGGTCTGTTCAACCTTGGTGAGGTCTGACATGAATCCCCAACGCCCCCTCATCGACCTGCTCCTGCGCAGCCCCGAGGCCCTCGACGCGGCCCTCGAGCAGCCCCAGGCCGCCCTGTCCACCACAAGCCGCCTCCTCCCCCTGGCGCTCGGCGGCCTCCTCGCCTATGGCGCTGTCCAGGGGCTGCTCCTCACCGAGTCGCGCACCGCCATGTGGCCCACCCCCGTCGCGGGCGGCATCCCCCTGTACAGCATGGGCGTCGTGGGACTCGCCTATGTCGGCGGCTTCTTTGGCGCCCAGGTGGCCGGGCTGCCCAGCGCCTGGTTCTACGCCGCCCTGGCCGGCGTCCGCGTGCCCGCCGCCCGCATCGCCGGCGAGGCCCTGCGCGCCCAGGCCACCAGCGCCCTCGTCCTGCTCGGCCTGCTGCCCATTTACCTCGCCGCCGGCCTTGGCCTCACCGCCATCGAGCACTCCGGCGGCATGGCCGCCTTGAAGACGCTGGTGATCGGCCTCTTCGGCTTCACCCTGCCCTTTGTAGCCGGCCTCGCCGGCGTGATCGCGCTGTACCGCGCCTTTGGCCGCATCCTGCGCGCCCAGGCCGGCGAGGAGCGCGCCGCCGGCCCGCTGCGCCTCGTGCTGGCCTGGTCGGTTCTGTTTACGGCGATGGCCCCCGTCGGCACCGCCCGCCTCCTCTCCCTCCTCGGTGATGCCCTCCCCGCCTGAGCCGGAGCCGCCATGCGCCCGATCGAGCTGCTCCTCGTCTACCTTCTGTTTGGCCTGGGCGTCGCCGCCGCCCTGCGCCAGCGACAGATCCCCGGCGCCGGCTGGGCCCTGCCCTTCTGGCCCCTCTACCTGCCCGCCCTCCTGAGCCCGGTCTCCGCCGCCGAGCCGCCCCAGGCGCCGATCCCCCGCGCTGTCCAGGAGCTGCGCGCCGCCCTGGAAGGCACCCCCGGCCTGCCCGCCACCCTCTCCGTGGAGGCCGCCCTCTCGGCCGTCGAGCGCGGCCTCCTCGGCCTGGAGCGCCGCAGCCAGCAGATCGCCGCCGCCCTCGCCGCCACCGCACCCCTCTCGCCCCAGGAGGCTCCCCCCGAGTTGCAGGCCCTGGCCGAGGCCCAGGCTCAAAGCCACGCCCGCCTGCGCGCGCTACAGTCCGAGGCCGACGCCGAGCTGCACCGGGCCCTGCTCGCGGTGCGTGAGCTCACCGGCCGGGTGCTGGTGGCGCGCTTCTCCGGCGGCCCCGACGCCGTCGCCGCCGATCTGGCCGCCCTGGGCGCCGCGGTGGATGGGGTGGCCGAGGTCCGCGACCTCGCCCGCCGCTGAGTCAATCGCGGCGACCGGGCCCGCGCGGTGGCCGACTGTAAGAAGCTTGTAACTGTTCCAAAACAAAGACGATACAGAACTGATCGGACACCCTACCCAACGGCGTGGGATTCGGATGTTCTCAGGTCGCTTCTGGGGCCCACCACCCCCTGGCGAGGGCGCGCGGATCTGCTAAACAAGCCAGCCGATGCGGCGGCCGCACCGCAGACGCCCCTCTCCGACGACCGTGTGTTCATGCCCATCTTGCCTGCTTTCGCCCCCATCGCCCGGAGAGCCCGACGCGTCACCCCGACGAGGGACGACTACGGCGTCCCGGGCTGCGGCGCACCTCGGGCTCAAACCTGGGCGATCCGGCTGAACCGAAGACCAGCGGCGGCACGGCCCTGTCCGTATCGAATTGGAGCGAAGCGATGC
>JBEIQK010000245.1:0-8330 GCA_040376505.1 Alphaproteobacteria bacterium
GGCGGGCAGAGCCAAGGCGGCCAGGGCCAGGGCGGAATGTCCGGCCAGGGCGGGCAGGGCCAGAGCGGTCAGGGCGCCAAGGGCGGCCAACAGGGCGGCCAGCAGGGCGGCCAGGGCTCGAAGTCGGGCCAGCAAGGCGGCCAGGGGAACAACCAGGGCGGCCAGCCGCGCTAGCGTCCCCCTTCAGCCCCGCCGATCGCCCGCCGACAGGAGGGCATCCAACCCCAAAGTTCCTTCTCCTTTGACACAATTACGCTGGCATGCCCGCCGATCGGTCGATTATAAATCCGAGTAGCGGCAAAGCTCTCAACGGCTACCCCCTTTCGCGATGGAATCTCACATGCACCGTCCTCAGCTTTCCTGGGTCTTCCTGACCTCGTGCGTCCTGGCCATCGCTTGTGCCGACAAGGGTGTGCCTGGAAGCGGCGGCCTCGGCGTCGACACCGGCGACAACGGCGCAGACGCTGACAACGACGGCGTGCCGGCCGGCGAAGACTGCAACGACGCCGACGCCAGCGCCTACCCCGGCGCCGAAGAAGCCTGTGACGGCGTCGACAACAACTGCGACGGTCAGGTCGACGAAGGCGTGATGGGCACCTTCTACGCCGACGACGACAACGACGGCTTCGGCGACCTCACGACCACGAGCGAGGCTTGTGAGGCCTTGCCGGGTTGGGTCCCCACCTCCGACGACTGCAACGACGACAACAACGCCGTCTACCCCGGCGCCGATGAGCTTTGCGACGGCGAAGACAACGACTGCAACGGCACCATCGACGACGACCTCACCACCTCTGAGTGGTACCGCGACGAAGACGGCGACTCCTACGGCGATCCCGGCGCCCCCACCACCGCCTGCGAGCAGCCCGACGGCTACGTCTCCAACAAGATGGACTGCGACGACGGCGACGTCGGCGAGCCCGTTCATGTCTCCAACCGCGGCCCGGTCCCTGGCACCGGCACCGAAGGCTGGGACACCGGCGACACCTGGGGCCCCTGGGACACCACCGACACCGGCACCGGCGCCGCTGGCAGCCGTGGCAACCCCTACGAGGTGATCCAGGATGGCATCGACGCCGCTCGCGTGTGCGTCTACGTCTTCCCCGGCTCCTACCCCGAGAACATCGACTTCAACGGCAAGAACATCCTGGTGTTCGGCGTTGGCGGCGCGGGCGACACCACCATCCAGGGCACCGGCACCGGCTCCACGGTCACCTTCGACTCGGGTGAGGGCGCCTCGGCCCAGCTGACCGGCTTCACCATCACCAACGGCGGCGGCAAGCTCACCACCACCACCGAGCCCTTCGACTGCGGCTCGGGCGTCACCTGCACCTCCACCCGGTACACCTACCAGGGCGGCTGCGTGTACGTGGACAACGCCAGCCCCACGCTGACCTGGAACCACATCAACCGCTGCATCTTGCCCGACTACGCCCACACGGTGGTCGATGACGCTGGCAACGACGAGTACATCGAGTCCTTCGGTGCAGGCCTCTTTGTCAGCAATGGCGCGCCGGTGGTGGAGAGCACCACCTTCAGCGCCAACAGCGCCGACATCGGCGGCGGCGCCTACGTGCAGGCCACGGGCGCCCTCACCGTCACCCAGGTGCTGTTCAACCAGAACGGCGCCTCGTCGGGCGGCGGCGTCGCCAGCGAAGGCAGCGTGACCGCCACCAACGTCATCTTCGTCAACAACGCCGCCAGCTCGGCGGGCGGTGGCGTCGGCGGCGGCGCGGTCAGCGTGCTCAGCGGCACCCTGCTCTCCAACTTCGTCTCCGGCGCCGGCAACGAGGGCATGGGCAGCGTCTACATCGATGCCGATGGCAGCGCGACCCTCGCCAACTCCATCTTCGCCGAGAACGGGAGCGGCGCGGTGATCGACGGCGTGACCGGCGGCATGCTGGCGGTGTCCTACACCGACGTCTTCAACTCCACCGGCAGCGGCACCTACAACACCAGCGTCTTCGCCGACCCCACCGGCGCCACCGGCAACATCAGCGCCAACCCGCTCTTTGTCGCCTGGTCGGCCGACGGCAACTACGGCAACGACGACCTCCGCCTCCAGGCCACCAGCCCGGCGATGGACTCGGCCAGCGCCGCCTACACCGATCCCGACGGCTCGGCGGCGGACATGGGCGCCTACGGCAGCGCGGGGCTCTGGACCTCCCCCTGAGCATCGGTATGAAGCGGCGCGCGGCGCTCTTCCTCACCCTCCTCCTCGGCGCTTCGGTGGCCAGGGCGGAGGGTGAGCCCGTTTTGGTGGTCCGAATTGATGACCGCGACGCGCGGCGCCTGCGGTCTCCCTGGGTGGTGGCGACCCTGGAGGACGGCACCCGCCTGGAGGTCTCGGCCAGCGACGACGGCAGCGACGCGGCCGATCGCTTCCCGGGCGACCACATCTGGTTCGCCCGCTTCACCCTGCCCCGGGCCGGATCGGCCCTGCTCCAGCTCAGCGAAGGCGGCGCGGCCTCCCTGCCGATCGCCCTGCAGCGGGTCAACGCGACCGCCGGCAAGCCCCAACTGGTGGCACTCTCCGATCGCACCGCGCGCGCCGAGCCACGAGAGGGGGAACAGCCCGGCGCAGCCCCACCGCCCGGTGGGGAGCGCGAAGAAGATGCACCGGCGATCGCGGTGGACGCCCAGACCATGCCGCCCCAACAGCGCTGGACCCCCTGGCCCCCGGCGGCCCTGGCGACTGCAGCGGCGGGTGGGCTCGGCCTGCTCCTCTTGGCGCAGCTCGCCCGCCGGCTCGGCGAGCGCGTCCTCGGTCTGGGGCGCCAGGTCGAGGCGCTGATCTGGGCGATCGGCCGGCGGGCCGGCCCCGTGGAGCGCCGATGAGCGGCGGCTTTCCCCACACCCGCTGGGGCTTTGTCTTCCTGGCCTGCCCGCTGCCCCTGAGCGAAGGCGAGAAGGAGGGCCTCGTGCTGCTCGCAGCGCGGGCCTGGTTTGAAGAGCGCCCGGTGCTCTCCTTTGACTGGCCGGCCTGCTCGGGCGAGCTGCGCGCCATCAGCGACGCGATGCCCCTCGGCGCCTTTGTTGGCCAGCGCTTTGAAGCCGATGTGCACGTCCCCACCGGATCGGGGCGCGTGGCCTTCCTCGTCACCGAGGCCCAGCTCCGCGCCGCCGCCGGCCCGGTCGCCGAGGCCTGAGCCGCCCGGCGTGGCACAACCCATCAAGCCTGGATAAGCGCCCGCTCCATCCGTACATGGAGGTCGTGGGCAGATGTCGCAAGCTGAGAAGACCGACAAGGTCCTGTTCGAGATCAAAGAGAGCCACCTGGACACCGGCATGCGGGGCTTCCCCGTCAGCACGGTCTACACCTCTGAGGTCAACCCCCAGGACGGGCTGCACTACGTCGGCTACCCCATCGCCGACCTCGCCGATCTCGATCCCGAGGCCGCGGTCTACCTGCTCTTCTACAAGCGCCTGCCCACCAGCGATGAGCTCGGCGCCTTCAAGGCCGAGCTGGTCAAGCGCGCCGCGGTCAACCCCCGCGTCATCGAGATGATCAAGAGCCTCCCCAAGGAAGGCCACCCGATGGAGTGGCTCATCGCGGGCCTCACCTTCCTCGGCATGCTCTGCAAGACCGGCAACTACCGCGAAGACGGCCTCAACGTCGTCGCCCAGATGCCCGAGGTGGTCGCCGCCATCTACCGCATCCGCTCTGGCTGGGGTGACCCCATCGCCAGCAAGCCGGAGCTCGGCCTGATGGAGAACTTCGTCCAGATGATGGGCGTCCCCGGCGCCGACGCCGACAAGCTCACCGCACTCATGCGCGTCTTCTACGTCCTGCACATGGACCACGGCGGCGGCAACCTCTCCACCTTCGTGGGCAAGGCCGTCGCCTCCGGCAAGTCCGACACCTACGCCTCGCTGGGCGCCTCGATGGCCGGCCTCTACGGCCCCCTGCACGGCCGCGCCAACCAGGAGTGCCTGGAGTTTCTCGACCGCTGCAACACCAACGATCCCGACGCCGTCGAGCAGTTCGTCCGCGACGAGATGGCCGCTGGCCGCTCGATCTTCGGCTTCGGTCACGCCGTCCTGCGCGCCGAAGACCCCCGCGCCGGCGTCCAGTACGAGCTCGGCAAGAAGCTCTGCGCCGATGACCCGCTCTACCAGCGCGCCGTCATCATGCGCGAGCGGGCCGTCAAGGTGCTCAAGGAGTCGCCGAAGGTCAAGAACCCCTACCCCAACGTCGACGCGGTCTCCGGCACCCTGCTGCGCGCCTGCGGCCTCACCGACGCCGAGTACTACACGGTGCTCTTCGGTCTGGCCCGCTGCTCCGGCATCTCCGCCCAGATCGTCGACGAGCGCCTCGTGCACCGCGGCGGCAAGGGTGTGGCCATCTACCGGCCCGACGACATCCCCGTGAACCAGCCCCGCCGCCGCCTCGAGAAGTAGGCGGCCAAGGCCGCTCACCCCCGGGGCTTCGCGTTGCGCGAGGCCCCGTTTTGTTTTCCCTCTCCTCTCGCCTGGAGCGCTCCATGTCCGCGTCTGTCGCCGACTCGACCATCCGCATCGCCGAGGATGGCTCGCTGCACGTCCCCAACACCCCGATCATCCCCTTCATCGAAGGCGATGGCACCGGCGCCGACATCTGGGCCGCCTCGGTGCGCGTCTTCGACGCCGCTGTGGAGAAGGCCTACGGCGGCAGCCGCAAGATCCAGTGGAAGGAGGTCCTCGCAGGCGAGAAGGCCTTCCGCCAGACCGGCAACTGGCTGCCCGATGAGACCCTCGCCGCCTTCCGCGAGTACCTCGTGGGCATCAAGGGCCCGCTCACCACCCCGGTCGGCGGCGGCATCCGCTCGCTCAACGTGGCCCTGCGGCAGATCCTCGACCTCTACGTCTGCCTGCGCCCCGTCCGCTGGTTCCAGGGCGTGCCCAGCCCGGTCAAGCGCCCCGGCGACTGCGACATGGTGATCTTCCGCGAGAATTGCGAAGACATCTACGCCGGCATCGAGTTCAAGGCCGGCAGCCCCGAGGCCATCAAGTTCTTCGAGTTCCTCAACGGCGAGCTGAAGAGCGGCGGCAAGGTGCGCTTCCCTGAGACCAGCGGCTTCGGCGTCAAGCCCGTCTCCCGCCAGGGCACCGAGCGCCTCGTCAAGGCCGCCATCGAGTTCGCCCTGCGCGAGAAGAAGAAGAGCCTGACCCTTGTGCACAAGGGCAACATCATGAAGTTCACCGAAGGCGGCTTCCGGGACTGGGGCTACGCCCTGGCCACCTCCGCCTTCCGCGACGAGGTCATCACCGAGCGCGAGAGCTGGATCGTCGACAACAAAGACAAGAACGCCGATCTGTCCAGCGTCGACAACGCCAAGGCCATCGACCCCGGCTACGACCTGATGACCCCGGCCCAGCAGGCCGCCGTCGTCGCCGAGGTCGACGAAGTGCTCGGCGCCATCTACGCCACCCATGGCAAGGGCGCCTGGAAGAGCAAGCTGCTGGTCAAGGACAGCATCGCCGACATCACGCTCCAGCAGGTCCTCACCCGCCCCCGTGAGTTCAGCGTCATCGCCACGCTCAACCTCAACGGCGACTACCTCTCCGACGCCCTGGCCGCGCAGGTCGGCGGCATCGGCATCGCGCCGGGCGGCAACATCAACTATGTCACCGGCCACGCCATCTTCGAGGCCACCCACGGCACCGCGCCCAAGTACGCCAACCTCGACAAGGTGAACCCGGGTTCGGTCATCCTGTCCGGCGAGATGATGCTGCGCCACCTCGGCTGGAACGAAGCCGCGGACCTCATCATCAAGGGCATGGACGGTGCCATCGGCGCCAAGCAGGTCACCTACGACTTCCACCGGATGATGGATGGCGCCACGCTGCTCAAGTGCAGCGAGTTCGCCAACGCCGTCATCGCCCATATGTGAGGGGAGGATCCCATGAAGCTCCATGAATACCAGGCGAAGGAGCTCCTCCGCCGCTTCAACGTGCCCGTGCCCCCCGGCAAGGCCGCCACCACGGTCGACGAGGCCGTCGCCGCTGCCGCCGAGATCGGCGGTGACTTCTGGGTCGTCAAGGCCCAGGTTCATGCCGGCGGCCGTGGCAAGGGCCGCTTCAAGGAGGTCGTCTCCGCCGAGGTCCTCGACGCCGTCATCGCCGGCGAGGCCAAGGTCCCCGGCAAGGGCGGCGTGCAGCTCTGCCGCAGCCTCGACGACGTGCGCGCCGCCGCCACCATGATCCTCGGCAACACGCTGGTCACCAAGCAGACCGGGCTGGGCGGCGTGGTGGTGAAGACCATCCTCGTCACCACCGGCGCCGACATCGCCACCGAGCTGTACTGCGCCCTGCTGCTCGACCGGCAGAAGTCCCGCATCGTGCTGATGGCCAGCAAGGAGGGCGGCACCGAGATCGAAGAGGTCGCCGCCCACAACCCCGAGGCCATCGTCAAGGTCTGGGCCGATCCGGTCACCGGGCTCGGCGCCTGGCAGGCCCAGCAGATCGCCTTCGCCCTCGGCCTCACCGGCAAGTCGGTGAAGCAGGCGACGGCCCTCTTCCAGAACCTGTACCAGGCCTACCTCGCCACCGACGCCAACATGCTCGAGGTCAACCCCCTCATCATCACCCCCAGCGGGGATGTGGTGGCCCTCGACGCCAAGATGGCGATCGACGACAACGCGACCTTCCGCCAGAAGGAGATCGCCGGCTGGTACGACTCGGCCGAGGATGACGCCGCTGAGGTGGAGGCCACCGCCTACAACCTCAACTTCGTCAAGCTCGATGGCAACATCGGCTGCATGGTCAACGGTGCGGGCCTCGCCATGGCCACCATGGACATCATCAAGTACTACGGCGGCGAGCCCGCCAACTTCCTCGATGTCGGCGGTGGCGCCAACAAGAACCAGGTCAAGTCCGCCTTCCAGATCATCAGCAAGGATCCGGCGGTCAAGTGCATCCTGGTCAACATCTTCGGCGGCATCATGAAGTGTGATGTCATCGCCGAGGGCATCATCGCCGCGGTCGGGGAGATCGGCCTCAAGCTGCCCCTCGTCGTCCGCCTCGAAGGCACCAACGTCGAGCTCGGCAAGAAGATGCTCGCCGAGAGCGGCCTCGCCATCATCCCCGCCGACTCGATGGCGGACGCGGCCGAGAAGGCCGTGGCATCGGTTCAGTAGGAGGACACCATGGCAGTTCTGGTCAACAGCGGCACACGCCTCCTCACCCAGGGGATCACCGGCTCCGCCGGCTCCTTCCACAGCTCGCAGTGCCGCGCCTACGGCACCAACCTGGTCGCGGGCGTCACCCCCGGCAAGGGCGGCACCTCCTTTGAAGGCGCGGTCCCCATCTTCAACACGGTCGCCGAGGCCGTGGCCGAGACCGGGGCCAACGCGAGCATGATCTTCGTGCCGCCCCCCCTTCGCCGCCGACGCCATCTGCGAGGCCGCCGACGCGGGCGTGGCGCTGATCGTCGCCATCACCGAGGGCATCCCGGCCAATGACATGGTCCGGGCCTGGCGCTACCTGCAGGGCAAGAATGTCCGGCTGATCGGTCCCAACTGTCCGGGCATCATCACCCCGGGTCAGTGCAAGATCGGCATCATGCCCGGTCACATCCACAAGCCCGGCAGCATCGGCGTGGTCAGCCGCTCCGGCACGCTGACCTACGAGGCCGTCGGCCAGCTCAGCAAGCTCGGCCTCGGCCAGTCCACCTGCATCGGCATCGGCGGTGACCCGATCATCGGCACCAACCACACCGACGCCCTGCGCCTCTTCAACGAGGACCCCGAGACCGAGGCGATCATCATGATCGGCGAGATCGGCGGCTCGGCCGAAGAAGAAGCCTGCGCCTACGCCGCCCAGCACGTGAAGAAGCCGATCATCGGCTTCATCGCGGGGGCCACCGCCCCTCCCGGGCGCCGCATGGGCCACGCCGGCGCCATCATCTCCGGCGGCCAGGGCCGCGCCGAGGACAAGTTCGCCGCCATGACCGCGGCGGGCATCCACATCGTGCGCAGCCCCGCCGAGATGGGCCGCAAGATGGTCGAAGTCCTCGGCCGCTAGTCGGTTGAACAGAAGGGCGCCGGGCTCGGCAACGGGCTCGGCGCCTTCTTCGTTGTGGAGGGCGCACTGTTTATCTTCTCCAACAGCGCCATCAGCCTCGACGGCAAGCTCGCCAGCGCCGCCCTCGAGCGCAAGGCCCTCGGCTCGCCGGAAGACCGCCGCCGCATGGTCCGCCTCCGCGACGAGGCCGACGCCATCCTGGTCGGCGGACAGACCTTCCGCACCTGGGGGATGCCGCTGGTGGGCACCCTCCCCCATCGGCGATGGATCAACGCGGTCTGGACCCGCCAGGGCCCGCCCACCCTCGGCCGCCGCTGGCCGCACCC
>JBEIQK010000771.1:0-3115 GCA_040376505.1 Alphaproteobacteria bacterium
CAAGCGACGGAGCGAGGAGGGGTTCTTCATGGCGGCGAGCTTGGGCACGCGGGGGGAAGGGTCAAGGTGCGGGCTGAAATTGCCCGGGCGTGTTCCCGCGTGAAAGCAGGCACTTCTTGGGGTCTGGCGCCATCTTGCCGTGGGCATCGATTGTTTCGCACGCGGGTTAGGCGGCGGCATGCGTACCTTCAACACCACCGGACCCTGCGATGCGGCGCGCCACTACACGCTGCCGCCGGCAGACCGCCTGCCGGATCTGCAGCCGCTGATCGACGAGCAGCTCTACTTCGTGCTGCACGCCCCGCGGCAGACCGGCAAGACCACCGCCATGCGCGCCTTCGCGGCCGACCTGCGCGCGCGGGGCGTCGCGGCCTGCTGGGTGACGGTGGAGGCCGCGCAGGGGGTGGAGGACCCAGCCCTGGCCGAGCCGCTCTGGCTCCAGTCTCTCCACCAGGCGGCGCGACGGCAACTGTCCACGGCCGAACAGGCGCCGCCGATCGCGCCCTACCTGTCGGGCCCGACCGGCGGCCGGCTCAACGCCTTCCTGTCGGACTGGGCAGCGAGGCTGTCGGTGCCGCTGGTGCTGCTCATCGACGAAGCGGATGTCCTCTCGGGAGCGGCGCTGGTGAGCTTCCTGCGGCAGCTCCGTGAGGGCTTCATGGACCGTGGCGTGGGCCACTTTCCCACCTCCGTCGCGCTCATCGGCATGCGCGACCTGCGCGATTACCTCGTACAGTCCAAAGAGGGGCGCTCCGTAAGCCCGGGCTCGCCCTTCAATGTGAAGGCTGCCTCGATCACCCTGCGCAATTTCACCGTCGAGGAGGTCGTTCAGCTCCTCGGCCAGCACACCGAGGACACCGGTCAGTCCTTTTCGCCCGAGGCCGCCGTCGAGCTGGCCCGCATCACCGATGGCCAGCCCTTTCTCGTCAATGCGCTGGCCCGCCTCTGCGTGACCGAGCTCGTGCGCGACCGCGCGCAGTCGGTCAGCGCCGCGCACATCGGCGAGGCCCGTGAGCGGCTCATCCTCGCCCGCACCACCCACCTCGACAGCCTCGCCCAGCGCCTGCGCGAGCCGCGCGTTGCGCAGATCGTGCAGGCCGCCCTCCTCGGCGACGACCCGCGCTCCATCGCCTACGACAGCGACGACTACCAGTATGTCCTCGATCTGGGGCTGGTCCGCGGTGGGCCCGACGGCCCCGAGGCCGCCAACCCGATCTACCGCGAGGTCCTGGTGCGCCAGCTCACGGTCAACCTGCAAGAGGCGATTCCGCGCCCCACCTGGGCCTGGGCCACGCCGGAGGGCCGCCTCGACATGCCGGCCTTGTTGGGCGCCTTCCGCGCCTGGTGGCGAGAGGGGGCCGACGTCCTCGCCGGGCAGGTGCCCCAGTACCCCGAGGCCGTGCCCCACCTCGCCCTCTGCGCCTTCCTGCAGCGGGTGGTGAACGGAGGCGGCCGGGTCCACCGCGAGTTCGCCGCCGGCCGCGGCGCCATGGATCTGCTCGTCGAGTACGGCGCCGACCGCTTTGCCATCGAGGTGAAGCGGGTCCGCAGCCGCGATCGCACGGACGCGGTCGTGGCCCGCGGCCTGGCGCAGTTGGGGCGGTATCTGGACACGGTCGGGGTGGAGCGGGGGTGGCTGATTGTGTTTGATGTCCGGCCCGGGCGGAGTTGGGAGGAGCGTCTGTGGACCGAGCGGCACGAGGTGGGCGGCAAGCCGGTGGTCGTTCTGGGGGCCTGAAGGTGCGGCGAGGGTCCAAAACGGTCTGTTCTGGGTCTCCCCCGCGATGACCCACAGCAGCCCCCAATCCCCCGCTTCCCAGGGTACAGCTCCCCCACCCTCTCGCCGCGACGCCAGCCATGACGCCTACCCTCCTCGCCCTCCTGCTCCAGGCCGCCGTCGCCGCCCCCGTCCCCGCCGCGGAGGTCGTGGTGCGCGGGATCTACGCGCCCTACCTCCGCCACCGCCTTCACTCCCAGACACCCCACCCCGACCTCGAAACACACCCCGCCCTCTCCCAGAGCCTGCTCGCCCTGCTTCAGGCGGCGCCGACGGGGGGCCCGGTCGACGCGCAGCCCGAGACGATCGGCGGCGACCCCTTCCTCGACGCCCAGGACGGCAACCTCCCAAGCGTCGCCCTCACCAGCAACGCCACCCCGGGCGGCGCCACCGTCACCGCCACCTTCCTCGCCGGCACGGCGCCCACCACCGTCACCTACCGCCTCATCCAAGAAGGCCAATCCTGGCGGGTCGACGACATCCTCCACGCCGACGGCACCTCGCTCCGCGGCCAGCTCGCCGCTCGGCCCTGAGGGGCGCCGCCACGCCAGGGCGGTAGATTGAGCCCACCTCTCCCGCCCGAGCGCCCGATGCCCTTGCTTCGCCTCCTCTGCGCCCTCTGGCTGAGCCTCTCGGTCGCCCAGGCCGCCGCCCCGCCGGACCCCCTCGTGCCGGCGCTGGTCCTCGACTTTCAGCAGGACGGCGTGATCGCCGACGCCGCCACCCGGGCCCGCCTCTACGCCGAGGCCTGCGCCCAGGGCCGATCGCTGGCCTGCCAGCCGGAGCGCTGGCGACCGGCGGAGGTCCTCGATCGGCCCCGCGTGCGCGAGATCTTCACGCCGGCCTGCACCGAGGGCGACCCGGCCGCCTGCCTTGTGCTTGGCTGGCTCGACACCCAGATCGAGATGGGCATGGCCAGCCCGCGCGCCCCCGATCCGGCGCGTGGCGCCGCACACTTCGACAAGGCCTGCGCGGCGAAGCTCGATCGGGCCTGCGCCGAGCTCGGTCAGCTCCGCCTGCGCGGCATCGGCGTCGAGCGCGATCTGGCCATCGGCCGCGGCCTGCTCGACCGCGCCTGCACGGCCGGCATCGGCAACGCCTGCTCTTCGCTCGGCTGGCTGCAGCTCGAAGAGGAGCCCGGCCCCGCCGATCCAGCGGGTGCCGTGCGCACCTTCATCCGCGGCTGCAACCGGCAAGACGCCATCTCCTGCTTGAACGCCGCGTCGAAGCTCGGGCGGCCTTCGCTCGCCTCGGCGAATAGGACGCCACCGTTCTGCAGGAAGCGGCGCAGGTTCGCGCGCTCCTGGTCGGTCAGTGTGAAGTCCGTCGTGCCTGTCA
>JBEIQK010001025.1:0-1964 GCA_040376505.1 Alphaproteobacteria bacterium
ACACTCGGTGCAGGCGGCGTAGCCGTCGCCGTCGGCGTCGGCGTACTCCACGAGGCCGTCACAGTTGTAGTCATTGGGGTCGTCACAGGCCTCCGGCGCGGCCGGGTTGTAGGCGATGTCGGCGTCGTCGCAGTCGGCGTCCACTCGCGCTCCAGGAGGTAACCAGCTCATTGTAGGAGCGGGCGTCATCGGCGGTGCCCAGGCGCTCGCGGGGGATGTAGCACCGATCGGCGAGCTGGCGCGCGGCCTTGGTCTGGCCGGGAGGGCGATGCGCACGCAGCGGGCGTGGGCGCGGAGGATGGGCTCATGGAGGTCGGGCCGGCCAGGGTGGTCTGGCCGTCGCCGAGGCCGAAGGGCAGAGGCTTGTGGGGAGCGTGTCCGCATCGACGGCGGTGATCGAGCGGGGCGAGGGCTCCATGGTTGAGGCGTGGACGGCCACCATGGGTTCGAGGTGAGAGGCCGGCGTCTTGCGTCGGGCCCGGGGTGTCAGGCGAGGGTCATGGGCGACGATGGAGGGCTTCGCCCGGGCCTGGGTGTGGCGGGTGGGGTCCAGGCCTGGTGTCGAGAGGGCGGAGCGGCGCCCGGGGGGTCCCCTTTGGGGTGGTCCAGGGGCTTGAGGTGGTCCTGGGGGGTCCCCTTTGGGGTGGTCCAGGAGCTTGTGGTGGTCCTGGGGGGTCCCCTTTGGGGTGGTCCAGCGGCTTGTTGTGCTCCCAGAGGGTCCCCCGAGCGCACCCCGGCGTGACTGTCCGCCTGGGCGGTTGACCTGCGTCGATCAAGGATGGTCGTCGGTCGATCAGGAGGTGCTCATGGTGTTGAACGTCGGAAAGGGTTCGCGGTGTGGGGTCAAGCTGGACTGGGTTCGCTTCGAGGGCGAGGTGGTGCCCTTTGTCCGCCTCTTGGGCCGGCTGAAGCGGGGCCTCGATGTGCGCTGCCCGGCCTGTGCGGAGCCCCTGAGCCTGCGGCTGGGTCGGGTGCGGTCCCACCATGCGGCGCACCGGCCGAAGTCGGCCTGCGCCTTGAACAATCGGGAGACGGCGAAGCACTTCAACGCCAAGATGGCGCTGGCAGAGGCCTTGCGCGGGGCCACGTCGCTGGACGTCACGCAGGGCTGCTATTGGGCGGACTGCACCGCGAAGGCGGTCTGGCGCTGGGCGGAGGGCTGGACGACGGTGGAGACCGAGGAGGCCGTTGGGTCGCGAAGGCCCGATGTGGTGCTGCGGCGCGAGGGGGTGGTGATCGGGGCGATCGAGGTCTTTGTGTCGAATGAGGTCTCCCACGAAAAGGCAGAGGAGCTCGCTGCGCTGCGGCTCCCCTGGGTGGAGGTGCATGCGGACGCCATTCTCCAAGGTGTCGCGCCCTCCTGGGCGGCGGGCAGCCCGCTGCCGATCCGGAGGAGCGGGCCCCGGATCGAAGCCGTCTGTGCCGGCTGCGCGGAGACCGAACAGGAGGCGGCGGCGCGGCAGGCGGAGAAGGGACGGTGGGGAGACGAGCAGGCGGCGCGGGGCGAGCGGATGGCCCAAGCCGCCCAGGGGCGGACACCGGCGGCGAACCAACGGCGTCGGCAGGACTTCGGCGCCGGGGCCGATGGCATGGAAGCGGCGGAGCGGCAGGACGGGATGTGGCTGCGGCGCTACCTCCTGTTCGAGCACAAGGGGGCCGACGGGCGCTGTCAGAAGGAGGGCCTCGTGATCGCGTCACGGTGCCGGAGCGGGCAGGTGGAGGCCTCACTGTTGGTGTCGCTTCGCGGCCTGCAGGTGCTCCACGAGGAGCCAGGCGACGCGGTCGATGTGTTAGTGGAGGCGGGGGAGCGGCACCTCGCGAGCCAGAAGGGGGCCCGGCGGACGATCGGCTGGAGCGACCTTACCGCAATGCCGACGCGGGGCTGGTTCCCGGCCTGGCGGAACATGGGGGTCGACTACCGCCGGCCGGTCGACATGGCCCTGCCGCAGGGTTGGCGCCTGTCC
>JBEIQK010000386.1:0-6052 GCA_040376505.1 Alphaproteobacteria bacterium
CGATCTCCTGCGCGCGCTTGAGGTCGGCGGCGGCTGGAGCCGGCGCGACGAGCACGGCCAGGGCGGCGATGGCCGGCGCGGCAAGGCGGTGGGCCATGCTCAGGGCTTGATGTAGGCCGCACCCGCCTTGGCTGCCACGAGGGCCTGGGCCGCCGAGAAGCAGAGGGTGACGTTGACGTCGATGCCGGCGTCGGCGAGGGCCTTGGTGGCCGTCATGCCTTCTTTGCAGAAGGGCACCTTCACCACCACATGCTCGGAGATGCGCGCCAGCAGCTTGCCCTCGCGGATCATGCCCTCGGCGTCGGTGGAGACGGTCTCGGCCGAGACCGGGCCCTTCACGATGTCGCAGATCTCGGCGATCGTGGCCACGAAGTCGCGCCCCTCCTTGGCGATCAGCGAGGGGTTGGTGGTGACGCCGTCGATGATGCCCCAGGAGCAGGCCTTGCGGATCTCATCGAGGTTGGCGGTGTCGAGGAAGAACTTCATGGGCGCGCGCTCCGCGAGAGGGCCGCCCTCGTACCGCCGCCGCCCGCGGCCGGCAAGATCCCCGCTGCGCGGCCCCAGCAGGCCGATGGCCACCGGTTGGGGCCCCGGCGGCCGGGGCAGGTCTCCGAGGGGCCGACCGAGCCCGGGGACCCGCAGCGTGGGGGCCACCTCGGCGGCCGGCACCAGCGCGAAGGCCCGGGCGCCCAGCCGGCGGTGCGGCAGATGCAGCGCATCCCCCTGCCGCTTCAGGCCCTCCCAGACGAGGATGTCGATGTCCAGCGCCCGATCGCACCACCGGGCCGAGGGTCGCCGCCCCAACCGCCGCTCCAAGGCCTGGAGCTCGCCGAGCAGCCCGCGGGGGCTGCGCTGGGTCTCCACCAGCAGGGCAGCGTTGTGAAAACCCTGACGGGCGCCCCCTTCTGGGGCCGTCTGGTAGATCCGGCTGCACCCAAGCAGGCGTACGCCCGGCGCCACCCGCAGGGCCGCCACCGCACGCCGCAGCGCGCGGCTGCGATCGCCCAGCGAGCTGCCGAGCCCCAGCACCACCCGCGCCTTCACGGCGATGCCGTGACCCGCAAGATCAGCGCGCGCTCGTTCTTGCGGGCACGCCGAGCCTCGATCTCTTCGCGGGCCGCGCTGCGCACCTCGCCATCGGGGGCCAGCACCCAACCCTGGCCGTAGGGATCATCGGGCAGGGGCCCGAGGGCGTCGAGGCTGACCAGGGGCGCGCCCGTCTGCGCCTCGATCTCCACCCGCCGCCGGTTGAGCTGCTCGGCCAGCTCCTCGTGCATCAGGCGCATCATCCGCTTCTGCAGGGTCTCGCGGGCCGCTGGGCGGGTCTCCTCTTTGAGCTGCTGGTTGAGGTAGGCGAGGGCGGCCTGGCGCTCGCCCTCCTCGGCGAGGAAGGCCGAGGCGGCGGCCCCATACCAGGCCGGCGCGCCGGGCAGGCTGGCGGCCTGCTCCAGCCAGGTGAAGGCGGCCTCGCGGTCGTCTCGGTACAGGTAGGCGTTCATCCCCACCGAGAAGGGAAAGAAGGCGTCGTCGGGCAGGGCCTCGAAGCCGCGTTTGTACAGCTCATCGCTGCCGTCGATGTCGCCGCAGACCCGCAGCATGCCGCCACCGTAGAAGTAGACCGTGCGCCAGGCCGGATCGAGCTCGGCGGTGGCCAGCAGCATCGTTCGCAGCCACCGCACCCCCTCGGGCTGCTTGCCCTCCTCGATGTCGACGAAGCGCAGCACCGCACGCACCCACATCACGTCGGCGAGGCCGGTGTGAAAGCCCATCGAGGCCACCCGCAGCGCGCCGCCATTGGGCTCGGCGAGGGCCAGGGCCTCTTGCTGGCCGGCGAAGCGCAGCTCGTCGACCGCGCGCTGGCTGTGGTGGGCGAGGGCCGCCGCCCCCACCATGAGGCCGAGCAGCAGCCCGCTCTGCACGGTCTGGCCAAGCGAAGCGACCATCGGGCTTCACCTCCAAGCCCGGCCTAACCAGCTCCCGGGCTCAGGGCGGCAGCGCGGCGAGGCCCGCACTCACCAGCAGGCGCTCGGCCCGGCGCCGCAGCGGCTCGGCCTCGGCGGGCTCAGCGGCCTCCAAGAGCGCGAAGGCGCCTTCGTCTCCGTCGAGCAGGTGCAGGGCGGCGGCCACCACCACGGCCCGTCCTTCGGGATCGGGCGGCGCGCCCACCAGCTCGGCGCGGGCCTCACGGACCCCGCCAGCCAAGAGGTAGGCCCGGGCGAGCTGCCCGCGGAAGGCCCCGCTGGCGCAGCCCTGGCCCTTGGCCCAGCGACCGCGCTGCACCGCCACCCCCGGCCGCCCCAGATCGATCAGCGTGCCCAGGAGGCGCGGGCAGGCTTCGCGGTAGGGCAGCGGGTCGTCGAGAGCAGCGACGAAGAAGGGCAGGGCCTCCTCGGCGCGGCCCGCCTCGCGCAAGGCCAGGGCGTAGCTGGCCGAGGCGTAGGGCGAGGGCGTGGCCTCCACCGCGCTGGCCCACAGGCTCAGGTCGTCGCGCCAGTCCGGGCAGCGGGCGCCAATCGCAAGCGCGGCCGGCAACCCCAAAAGGCCGATCCACGCGGCGCGGGAGGCCGGCAGCGCCGCCGCCACCAGCAGGCCGACCCCCAAGAGCGGCAGGTAGGCGTAGCGCTCGCCCACCAGCCCCTTGTCGGCGATCGGCACCAGAACGGGCCCCAGGCAGAGGGCCGTCCAGGCCAGCCCCGCCCGCCGCGCCCGCGCGGTCTCCCCCGGCCAGAGCCCCGCCCCGAGCAGCCCCAACCCGGCCAGGGCGCCGAGCCCGATGCGCAGGGCGCTGCTGCGGTCGAGCCACTCCAGGGTGTGGGCAGCGCTGAGCGGCGCCGGCCAGACGAGCCAGCTCCCGAGCAGCCCGAACAGGCGGGGTGACTCGGCGATCAGCAGCCGCCAGCCGCTCTCCTCGGGCCAGGTGGCGCCGCCGACCCCGGCGAGGGCGCGCATCCCCAGCGCGAGCCCAAGGCCCAGCAGCAAGGGGCTCGCCCGAAAGAGGGTCGGCCGCCTCCCCTGCCCCAGGTCAAGGACCAGCCCCAAGGCCGGCAGCAGCACCACCGACTCCTTCGTGAGCCCCGCGAGCAGCGTGAGCAGCGCGGCGCCAGCCCAGGCGAGGGGGCCGGGCCGCTCGGCGCGCAGGCAGCACAGGGCGCCCAGCCCCAAGGCCGCCGCCATCGGATCGTTGCGCGCCGCCACCCAGATCACCGCCTCGGACTGGATGGGGTGCAGGCCAAAGACGAGCGCCGCGGCGAAGGCCCGCTCCACACCGAGCCATCCGCGCAGCAGGTGGAAGGCCAGCACCACGGCGATCCCGTGCCAGAGCAGGCTTTGGGCGTGGGCCCCGACCGAAGACAGCCCGAAGAGCGCCCGGTCGACGGCGAGGCTCACCAGGAAGAGCGGCCGGTAGTAGCCGCTCACCCCCTGGTCGACGGGGCTGCCATCCCAGAGGTCCATCGCGAAGAACTGCGGCAGGTTGGCGAGGTCGCCGGTCAGCCGGTTGCGCAGCACCAGGGGCACGTCATCCCAGACAAAGCCGGCCCGCAGGGCGCCCACATAGGCCACCCCCACCAAGGCGAGGAGGAGCAGCAGGGCCTGGCGGGGGGTCATCGGCGAACCCCAAACGCACAAGCGGCGGACCGCGCATCTGCGCAGCCCGCCACCTGGGGATGGGCCGAAGCCCACGACACCTTAGTAGATGTCGTTGTCGGTGGTCTGGACGGTGTTGATCGACTTGGTGCAGGTGTACTGGGCGTTGGTCCCGTCACCGTCCACGTCCGACTGACCCGTCACGCGGAAGTCGGTGGAGGAGATGGAGACCACCTTGTACATGCCGCGAACCTTGCCATCCGGGGCCCAACCCAGGGTGTCGAAGTTGGAGCCGGTGGGCCAGTCCATCTGGGCCTTGCCAACGGCACCCGGGTGGAAGGAGGCCTGCTCGATGAACTTGTCGAAGGCGGCGTCGTAGGCGAGCTGGGCGGTCTTGATGCCGTCCACGTTGCTCGGCACTTCGGCGCGCTTGGCGCGGTACTGCATGGCGACGAAGTTCGGGATGGCGATCGCGGCCAGGATGCCGATGATGGCGACGACGATCATGAGCTCGACGAGGGTGAAGCCGGACTTGTTGAGGCGATTCATGGGTGCTCCGTGGCTGCGTTGAAGGGATGGGATGGGGAGGCCGGGGGATGTCTCTCCCCGTGCTCAACCCTGAAGCAAGAGCCGTGCCAGCCCCGTTATTCAACCAGAAACCCCACCAGCACACATTCTTTCGATCTGAAGGGCCCCGCTCCGACAAAACACGGCAGGTCCCGCGCGATCACCTCTCCGCTGATCTGACAAATTTCGGCAGGTGTGCGCCGCCATCGGCCTTCTCAAGGTGCCGAAATTTGGCAGCTTGATCTTTTTCGCCGCCTCAGATCCGCTCATCGGCCAGGGCCGCGCCGCCTGAAGGGGGCGCTCGTGCCTACTCGATCTGGTATTTGTCGAGCCGATGCCGGAAGGATCGAAAGGTCAAGCCCAGCAGCCCCGCGGCCTTGGTCTTGTTCTGGCCCGTCGCGGCGAGGGCGCCCATGATCCACTTGCGCTCGAACTCTTCGATCAGGGCGTCGAGGTTGACCCCCTCGGGCGGAAAGCTCGCGGCCTCCCCCTCCCGCGGGCTCAGCTCGGGCGCCCCCTGCAGCCGCACCGGCAGGTCGGCGGGCCCGATGACCTGGCCCGCGCAGAGCGCCACGGCCCGCTCCACGGTGTTCTGCAGCTCGCGGACGTTGCCCGGGTAGGCCCAGCCCTTCAAGAGGTCCATCGCCGCAGGGTCGACGCGCAGGCCGGGCCGCCCGTACTCGGCGCCAAAGCGCGTCACGAAGTGCGTCACGAGGTCGGGGATGTCGTCGCGGCGTTTGCGCAGGGGCGGCAGGGGGATCTGCGCCACGTTGAGGCGGTAGTAGAGGTCCTCGCGAAAGCGGCCCTCGCGCACCTCGGTCTCGAGATCGGCGTTGCTGGCGGCGATCACCCGCACGTCCACCGACACCTCCTGGGTGTCGCCCACCGCCGTGAAGCGGCGGTCCTGGATGGCCCGCAGCAGCTTGACCTGCGCAGGCAGGGGCAAGGAGTTGACCTCGTCGAGGAAGAGCGTGCCGCCGTCGGCGGCCTGGAGGTAGCCCGCCTTGTCCTTCATCGCGTGGGTAAACGCGCCCTTCTTGTGCCCGAAGAGCTCGCTCTCCACGAGGCCTTCGGGGATGGCGCCGCAGTTGATCGGCACAAAGGGCTTGCGGGAGCGCACGCTGTTGAAGTGGATGGCGCGGGCCACCATCTCCTTGCCCGTGCCGGTCTCGCCCAAAATGAGCACGTTGATCTTGGTGTCTTTGAGGCGGTTGACGAGGTCGTAGACCTCGAGCATCGCCCGGCTTCGCCCCACGAGGTTGCCCAGGTGGAAGCGGTCGCCCAAGGCCTCGCGCAGGCGCGCGTTCTCGCGCTGCAGGGCCCGCTCGGCCAGGGCCCGGCGCACGATCAGCTTGAGCTCTTCGTTGTTGAAGGGCTTGAGCACATAGTCGATGGCGCCATGGCGCATCGCCTCGACCGCGTTCTCGGTCTTGCCGTAGGCGGTCACCATCACCACATCGACGTCGCGGCCGAGGGCCACGCCGCGGGTCTTCAGCTCGCGCAGCAGATCGAGGCCGCCGATGCCCGGCATGGTCACATCGCTGACGACGAGATCGGGCCAGGAGCGGCCGGCGCGCAGCAGCGCCTGCTCGCCCGAGGCGGCCACGTCGACCTCGTAGCCCTCGCGCTGAAAGAGGATCTGCAGGAATTCCCGCATCGAGAGGTCGTCGTCGACCACCAGCAGGCGCGGCTTGGGCTCAGCCATCGGTGCTCCCCGGGGCCTTGGCCCCCTCCGCCGCCGGGCTGGGTCCGCGCAGCGGGAACGACAAGGTAAACCGCGCGCCCTCGCCCGGCGTGCTCTCCACCGCGACGCTCCCGCCGTGGGCGCGCACCACGCGGTCGACGTTGGCGAGGCCCAAGCCGGTGCCCCCCGCGCGGGTGGTGTAGAAGGGGTCAAAGA
>JBEIQK010000821.1:0-2852 GCA_040376505.1 Alphaproteobacteria bacterium
CCCCCGCGGCGCCACCCCCGCCCGCCGCCGTCACCCCCCTGGCGGCGATCAGCCCGGCGCCGAGCCCTTGGCCCGTTCGCCTCGTGATGACCCTGCCCCAAGCCCAGCCCCCGCGCGCCATCCTCGGCCTGCCCGGCGGCAAGGAGATCGTGGTGACGCCCGGCTCGATGGTGCCCGAAGAGGGCCTTGTGGTGATGTCGGTCGGCCGCGACCGGGTGCAGCTCGCGCGAATTCAGCCCCAGGGCGATCACGCCGCGGTGGCCGAGCTGACCCTGACCACGCAATACTGAGCCGCCACCGCCGGAGACGCCATGACCGCCCTGCTGCTCTTCCTCGTTCACCCCGCCATGGCCGCGCAGACCCTCACCGGGGATGTCGTGGAGATCAACTACAACGACGAGGGCACCTGGAACAACAGCGACATCGGCGCCGGTCTGCGGGCCAGCTTCGATGGCGGCGAGACCTGGGCGGAGTTCACCTACGCCGGCTACCCCTGGCAGCGCTTCGCCCTCGCCTTCACCCAGGGCGGCGAGGATCAGCTCTACTACTCGGTCTCCTACGGCGACTACAGCAACGTCACGGTCACCGACGAGTCGGATCTGTCCACGGCCTCCGACCTGTGGAGCGCCTACAGCTACCAGGCCGGCGACCTCGACGTGGTGAAGGACGAGATCTGGCCCATCGGTGAGGGCGTTGTGCTGGTGCGCTTCCTCATCACCAACACCGGCTCAGACCCGGTGGAGGGCCTGCGGCTCAACTTCGCCGTCGACCCCGACCAGGACTCGCCCACCGCCTACACCACCAAGAACAACACCCAGAACCTCGACGACGTCGGCGGGGTCGACTGGTCGGAGTCGGTGGGCACCACCACGGGCTACGCCCTCGGCTTTGGCGCCTGCGCCGCCGACACCGTGGAGATGGGCCACTACGCGGGCTGGTCGAGCAATGTCACCGCCGACATCGCGCTCACCGACGAAGGCAACGACGTCGCCGACTCCGAGATGAACCTGCGCTACACCCGCAGCGCCGATCTCGAGCCCGGGCAGACCACCGCGCTCAGCTTGCTGGTGGTGGTGGCCGAGACCGAGCGCGAGGCCGAAGACCTCTACCTCGACAACACCGACCGCTGCTCCACCTGCGACGACGATGGCGACGGAGCCGAGGGCGCGCTGTGCGGCGGCGACGACTGCGACGACGGCGACCCCAGCGTGCTCCCCAGCGCAACGGAGACCTGGTACGACGGTGTCGATCAGGACTGTGCAGCGGACGATGACTTCGACGCCGACGCCGACGGTCACGCCTCCGACGCCCACGACGGCGACGACTGCGACGACACCGACGCCAGCGTGAACCCCAGCGCGACGGAGACCTGGTACGACGGGGTCGACCAGGACTGCGCGGGCGACGATGACAACGACGCAGACGCCGATGGCAGCGCGGTCCCCGAGGACTGTGACGACGCCAACCCGGCGGTCAACCCCGGCGCCACCGAGGTCTGGTACGACGGCGTCGACGACAACTGCGACGACAACGACGAAGACCAGGACGGCGACGGCGTGGCGGTCGACGCCGACTGCGATGACGCCGACCCCCTCCGCAGCGACGAGAGCGACTGCGAAGGCAGCGGCCAGGCCGACGACACCGCCAGCACCGACGTCCTCGGCGATGGGGAGCTCTCAGGCAAGGGCTGCGCCATCACTCCCACGCCGGCCGGACTGCTGCTCGCCCTGGGCGGTCTGCTCACCCTCACCCGCCGCCAACGCCGGAGCTGACGTGCCCGCGCTCTACCGCTTCCGCCACACCCTGGGCGATCGCAAGCTCGTGATCGAGCTGGCCACCGCCGACGACGCCCGGCCCCTGCTCGACATCTTCCGCGCCTGCCTCACCGAGGGCCGCTGGTTTGTCAGTCATGCCGACGAGCTGCCCCCCGACGACGCCTGGCTCAAGCGGATGATCGACGATCTGGCCAGCCGCAGCAAGGGCGTGGCCCTGGTGGCCCGCCTCGACAAGGTGCTGGTGGGCGGCCTCACCATCCGGCGCGGCGATCTCGCCCGCACCGCCCATGTGGGCCGGCTGGAGATGTTCCTGTCTCCCGAGGCCCGCGGCCTGGGCGTGGGCAAGACCCTGCTCGACGCGGGCATCACCTGGGCCACCGAGCACCCCACCGTGCGCAAGCTCTCGCTCTCGGTCTTTGACGACAACGCCGCTGGCGTCCGCCTGTACGAAGGGCGCGGCTTTGTGGTGGAGGGCCGCCGCCCCCTGGAGTACCGCGAAGACGACGGCAGCCTGCGCGGCGACATCCTGATGGCCCGGGCGACCTGAGCCCCCCGGGCCCCCGCCCTCAGGGGCAGGCCGGCTCGGTGTAGACGATCTCGTTGTTGGTCTTGTCGCACTCGCCGTCGGTGACCACGCCGCTGCCGGTGTCGTTGAGGCCGATCACAAAGCCGGTGCTGCCGACGTCGGCCGAACCCACCTGGATCTCAAAGCTGGCCAGGGTGACGCCGGCCGGCACCAGCGGCAGGGTGCCGGTGGTGACGAGGGTGCGCACGCCGGCGTCATCCTTGTAGAAGGCCCAGGGCACGCCGGCCTCGATGTCGACCGCCCCCTGGTTGGACACGGCGAGGCTCACCTTGACCGGGCCATTGATGCAGTCGGCCACGCAGACGCCGACGATGGCGCCGGTGAGATCGGCGAGGTTGGGCTCATCCACCGCCGGCCGGGCGCGAAAGACATTGTACTTGTTCCAACTCGCGTCGGGGGTGACGGGCACGCTGCCGTCGGCCTCGAGGTTGGTGACGGCGAAGTCGTGGGGGGGCCCGGGCGGGCCCGCCGCCGGCCCGCCAACCCCGCCC
>JBEIQK010000482.1:0-5053 GCA_040376505.1 Alphaproteobacteria bacterium
AACGGCTCTGGACTATTCAGGTCTTTACACGCCCGAAACAGATTCCCTGACGTACTCTGTTCGGACGGCTTCACGCAGCTGCGGTGAGAGCGAAGTGCTGGTTGTTGTTGGCACTTGTTGGTTTTCCCGGTGTTTTACGAGGGGCCGGAAAACCTCGACACGCAACCTCGACCAGCGCTGCCCCGTCGAAACCGTTTCGCCCCCGAAGGAGCCGCAGGCATCGTCGGTGCGCCCATCGAGCGGGTGACCCGCCGGAATGCGACGGGGCCCTACCAGAGGCCCGTTGGCGGGCTCCCCTGGGATGGGATGGCACGATGACGATGTCACAGAGCGGCTGAGGCTTCTTTCACCCCTTTCAAGGGCCGCGTCAAGTCCAAGGCCGGCCGTCCGATGAGGGCGCCGGGCCCCTCCCCACACCCACCCGCCGTGAGGATGACGTGAATCAGCCTGCTTTCGAGCCGGGTGGCGCCGACGCCGCCAGCCGACGCCTCTCCGACACCCTCCTGCGCGGCCTGCCCCCCGCCGAGGTGGCCCGCGTCGCCGGCCTCTTCGCGGTGCAGAGCTTCGCCCGCGGCGAGGCCTTGCTGCTGGCCGGCCAGTCGAGCCGCTTCCTGGGGGTGCTCCTCGAAGGGGCCGCCAGCGTGCAGGCCCGCAAAGACAGCGCCGCCCTCACCCTCGAAGAGCTCGGCCCGGGCGATGTCTTCGGCGAGGGCGGCTTCTTCGACCCCGACACGGCCCGCACCGCCGACGTGGTGGCGCGCAGCCCGTGCAAGGTCGCCCTGCTGCCCTGGCCCCTCTACCTGCGCATGGTGCAGGCCGAAGATCGGGCCGTGGCCGTGATGGAGCGCAACCTGATCGGGCTCGTGGCCGAGCGGATGCGCAGCACCGACGGCCGCCTCGCCGGCCTGCTCGAGGCGGCCGACGCCGGCACCTGGCTCGACGCGCTCAAGCGGCTCTTTGGTGGAGGTGGACGATGAAGCCGATGACGATGGCAGAGACCACCGCCCTGCTCGGCGCGGTGCCCGGCCTCGCCGAGGTCGGTCAGGAGCCGCTTACCGAGCTGGCCGAGCTCTTTGTGGCCCGCAGCTACCCCGAAGGGGCCTGGATCTGCGAAGAGGGCGCTGTGGCCGAAGACATCTTCGTGCTGCTGCAAGGCCAGGCCGAGGTGGTCAAGCTCGGCACCAACGGCCGGCGCTACGCGGTCGCCACGCTGGGGCCGGGCGTCTTCTTCGGCCTCGTCGGCGTGGTGGCGGCGGCGCGGCGCACGGCCTCGGTGCGGGCCCAGACCGCGGTGGAGCTGCTGAGCCTGCCCACAGCGGTGGCCCGCGAGCTGGTGGAGGCCGACGATGTGCACCTGGGCTCGCCGATCCGCCGGGCCCTGCTGGTGGCCCTGAGCCGACAGCTCTGGAGCGCCTCGTCCACCGCGATGAGCCTCGCTGTGGACGCCGGGCTGGCCCAACCCCTCTCGCGAAGCACGCGCGGCGGCGGCCCGGGGGCCTGACCAGCGGCGGCGGCCCTGGTTAGGGGCCCGGCCACTCGCCGCTGGAGCCCCCATGATCCGCATCAAGTCCTTCCTCTGCGACACCTGGGTGGAGGGCGACGGCCCCGCTCGGTCCTTGCTCAACCCCTCCACCGAGGAGGCGGTCGCAGAGGTGCGCAGCGGCGCCCTCGACTTTGCGGGCGCCCTGGCCCACGCCCGCAGCGTGGGCGGCCCGGCCTTGCGGGCGATGAGCTTCGTCGAGCGCGGCGCCCTGCTCAAGCAGATGGCCGACCTGCTCAACCAGCACCGCGATGAGCTGCTCGATCTCAGCACCGCCAACAATGGCACCACCCGCGGCGACGGCAAGTTCGACGTCGACGGCGCGATCTTCACCCTGGCCACCTATGGTCGCCTCGCCGACACCCTGGGCAACGGCCGCCTCTTCGTCGAGGGCGAGGGCGAGCGCGTGGGCTCGGGGGCCCGCTACGTCGGCCTGCATGTCCGCGCGCCGCGGCCGGGCGTGGCGGTGCACATCAACGCCTTCAACTTCCCCGCCTGGGGCACCTTCGAGAAGCTGGCGCCGGCCTTGCTCGCCGGCATGCCGGTGGTCACCAAGCCGGCCACCGCCACGGCGCTGGTGGCCTTCCGCATGGTCGAGCTGGTGGTCAACGCCGGCATCCTGCCCCGGGGCACGCTGAGCTTCGTCGGCGGCTCGCCCGGCGACTTGCTCGATCAGTTGGGCGGCATGGACTGCCTCGCCTTTACCGGCTCGGCCGACACCGCGGCGATGATCCGCAGCGGCAAGGCCTTCACCCACCGCTCGGCCCGCGTGAACATCGAGGCCGACTCGCTCAACGCCGCCGTGCTGGCGCCCGACGCCGGGCCGGGCACCAATGGCTGGGACACCTTCCTCACCGCCGTCAGCCGCGACATCACCCAGAAGACCGGCCAGAAGTGCACCGCCGTCCGCCGGGTGATCGTGCCCGAAGAGCGCCTGGACGAGGTGCGCGAGGCCCTGATCGACCGCCTCAGCAAGGTGGTGGTGGGCAACCCGGCCGAGAAGGGCGTCACCATGGGCCCCGTCGCCACCGCCGAGCAGCTCCGCAGCGTGCGGGCCGGCATCGAGGCCCTGTCGGCCGAGGCCCGCGTGCTCTGCGGCGGCGGCGGCGCGGTGCAGGGCCAGGGCGCGCCCGACGGCAAGGGCTTCTTCGTGGCCCCGACCCTCCTCGAAGCCCAGCCCGGCGCTCGCCTCGTCCACAACCTCGAGGTCTTCGGCCCCTGCGCCACCCTGATCCCCTACAGCGGCGACGCCGGCGAGGCAGCCTGCCTCATCGCGGCGGGCGAAGGCAGCCTCGTCTCGGCGGTCTACGGTGATGATCGCGACTGGCTCAGCACCTTCGTCGGTGGGGCGGCGGCCTACAATGGGCGGCTCGTCATCGGCTCCGAGAAGGTGGCCGACCCCCAGGGCATGCAGCCCGGCATGGTGCTGCCGAACCTCATCCACGGCGGCCCCGGTCGGGCCGGCGGCGGCGAGGAGCTCGGCGGGGCGCGGGGCCTCGACTTCTACTTGCAGCGCAGCGCGCTCCAGGGCGACAGCGCTCTGCTGAAGAAGCTCGTCGGCGCTTAGGTGTCGCTCGGCGCCGCCCTGCAGGGCCTCGGTCTGGTGCCCCTCTTGGAGGAGCCCCTGGCGCGCCATGGCTACTGGCGCATCGGCGGGCCGGCCGAGGCCCTGGTGGAGGTCGGCCGCCTCGATCAGCTCGCCGCCGTGCTGGCTTTGGGCGCGCCCGTGACCCTGCTCGGCAATGGCAGCAACAGCCTGATCCCCGACGAGGGCCTGCGCGGCGTGGTGATCAAGCTGGGCGGCGTCTTCAAGCAGAGCGAGATCGTCGAAGAGGCCGGCGAGCCCGTGGTCCTCGCCGGGGCCGGCCTGCTCAACGCCGTGCTGCTGCGCCGCATCGACGTCGCCGGGCTCGGTGGCCTCGCTCCCCTCGCCGGCGTGCCCGGCACCGTCGGCGGGGCGGTGCGGATGAACGCTGGCACCGTGTTGGGCGAGATCGGCGCGGCGGTGGCCCGGGTCCACCTGCTGCTCTCCTCCGGCGAGGTCGCCATCTTGCCCGCCGAGGCCCTGGGCTTCTCCTACCGCCATGCCCATCTGCCCCCGGGCGCTCTCATCACCCGGGTCGACCTCCGCCTGCGCCGGGAGGGCCTGGAGGCCGAGCGGGCCGCGATCGCCCACCACCTCGGGCGCCGCAAGGCCACCCAACCCTTGGAGCTGCCCTCCTGCGGCTCGGTCTTCAAGAACCCGCCTGGCGACTATGCCGGCCGCCTGATCGAGTCTGTCGGCCTGCGCGGGCACGCCATCGGCGGGGCCCGCATCTCCGAGCGGCACTGCAACTTCATCGTCAACGAGGGGGGGGCCCGGGCCGAAGAGGTGGTGGCCCTGATCGCCCTGGCCCGCCAGCGGGTCTGGGAGGCCACCGGCGTGCGGCTGGAGCCCGAGGTCCATGTGCTGGGCCCGCGCAGCCCCTGGCCGCCGCCGATTGCCGGCGACCCCTGAGGCCGATACACGCGCGCCCCTTTGGAGCCCGCCATGGCCGATGTGCTCGTCCCCAATATGGAAGATCGCCTCGTCTTCGTGATCAGCCCGCCGCGCTCGGGCAGCACGCTGCTGATGCGCATCTTGAACGCGACCAGCCACATCCACAGCCGGCCGGAGTCCCACCTCTTTCCGGCCCTCGCCCACCTTGGCTACTGGGAGGCCGTCGAGAAGGCCCCTTACGACCAGCTCCAGGCCCAGCAGGCCGCCCGCGAATTCGTAAAGGACCTGCCCCAGGGCGAGGCCGACTACTACGAGGCCTGCCGGGTCTACGCCGACGTCATCTTCGACCGCCTGATGCAGAAGGCCCGGCCGGGCGAGCGGCTCTTTTTGGAGAAGACCCCCGCCAATGCGCTGGTGCTGCCCTTCTTGCAGAAGGTGTACCCAAAGGCGAAGTACATCATCCTCACCCGGCACCCCGCCGCCATCTTCTCCAGCTACGCCCAGAGCTTCTTCGACGGCGACTATGAGTCGGCCGCCCGCTTCAACCCGATCCTCTCGCGCTACATCCCCGTGATGGCCCGCTTCTTGCGCGAGAAGCCCGCGCCGGCCTTGCATGTCCGCTACGAAGACGTGGTGAGCAAGCCCGAAGCGGAGCTGCGGCGCATCTCGGACTTCCTCGGCATCCCCTTCGAGCCCGAGGCCCTCAACTACAAGAAGAAGGAGGTCCAGGGCGAGGGGCTGGGCGACCCCATCGGCGTGCAGAAGCACGACCGGCCGGTCACCGACAGCATCGAGAAGTGGGCCATCGAGCTGGCTGCCGATCCGAAGAAGTTCGAGATCGTCGCCAAGCAGCTCGCCGGCATCGCGCCCGAAGACCTCGCCCTGTGGGGCAACCCGGTCGACACCCTCTGGGAGCCGATGAAGGCCGCCGACGCGGCCAGGTACAAGCCGGCCAAGAAGAAGTGGGACAACTGGGCCAGCCAGCGGCGCATCCTGGTGTGGCTGCGACGCGACATCCACAACAAGCCTTGGGG
>JBEIQK010000314.1:0-7050 GCA_040376505.1 Alphaproteobacteria bacterium
GACGGGGAGGCCCACCACCACGGGCACACCGAGGGGTTGCAGCACCTCGATCAACATGTCTTGCACCGTCCAGTCCGCCCCTGCTGGCGGCGCGCAGCCGGTGAGCTCTCCCACCGCCACGCCCACGACCCCGTCGAGGGCGCCGCTCGCCTGGAGCTGGCGGAGCTGCCGGTCGATCTTGTAGGGCGGCTCGCCGATGTCCTCGATGAGGAGGATGGAGCCGGCCGCCTGCAGGGCGTGGGGCGTCCCGCAGAGCGAGGCCAGCACGCAGAGGTTGCCGCCGCGCACCGGCGCCTCGACCGCTTCGGTGGGCCCGCAGAGCCAGCGCCCCGGCAGGCGGCTCGGGGCGCCGGCCATCCAGGCTTGGAGGGCGCGCTGGCTGGCCTCATCGACGCCATCGGCGAGGCTGTGCAGCACCGGCGCGTGGACCGGCCGGCCCCGTCGACCCAGGGCGCAGAAGAGGGCCGTGGCGTCGGAGAAGCCGAAGATGGGCCGCTGATCGATCGAATCGAGGGGCAGGCTCGCGAGGAGCTGGGCCGTGCCCGATCCGCCGCGGCCAAACCAGACGGCGTCGATGTCTGGCGCGGTGAGCGCCCAGCGCAGATCGGCGAGGCGGGCCTCGCGATCGCCGGCGAAGTAGCGGTGGCGCTGCCCCAGGGCGGCCCCTGGCACCGGCACGAGCCCCCAGTCGGAGATCAGGGCCATGCCGGCGGCGAGGCGGGCCGGATCGGGGATCCCGGCGGGGGTAACGACAGCGACACGGGCGCCAGCGGGCAACATCGGTCCTCCAAGCGGCGAAGCGCGGGCCCGCTGGCTATCCGGTCGCCATGTGGTCTCACATCCACCTCTGCTGCCTGCTGGCCTGCTCGGCCCCCGACGGCCTGCCCCCCCAGGAGCGCGGCCCCGAGCCCGCTCCCGAGGCCCCCGCCCTTCCGCCGCCGCCCGCCGGGCCCCTCCCGGCGGAGCCGACACCCGCACCGCTCCCGGCCCGGCCCACCGGCCCGAGCCCCTCGCTCCAGCCCACCGCCGCCGATGCCCTGCCCGAGGCCCCCTTCACCGCCTGGACGGCGCGGGCCCCCCTCACCCTGGTGGCCCCCGGCGGCGCTTCGCTCGGCCGCATCGAGGCCCTCGGCGTGCGGGTGGACGTGGTGCAGGCCCTCGACGCGCGCCTGCGGGTGGTCTGCGTGGGCTGCCGCGGCCCCCTGCGCGACGTCGAGGGCTGGCTCCCCCAGGGCACCGTGCGGGCGGCGGGCGACCCGGGTGGCAGCGAAGATCCGCTGGTGGCCGGCCTCCGCACCCGCGCGAGCCTCGCCGGAAAAGGGGTAGACGCCGATGCCTTCTGCGGCCTGCTCGATCAGGGCTTCGCCTGGAGCGGCGCCCAGGCCACCTGGTCGGCCGACGGCGGCCTGCTGCGCCTGACCTACGATGGCCAGCGCTGGGTGGAGGAGGCCCGAGCGGCCCCGGTGGCCGACCCCCGGCCGCGTAGCTGCCAAAGCGCCGGGCTGCGGGGCCGACCCCCGGGCCCAACCCGTTAAGACCGCCTTCCGAGGTGCTGCTTGTTGCTCAGCTCCCTGCATGGAAATCGCCAGAAGCTCGACGGCGGCGCGATGTTTGGCAATGCGCCCCGCGCCCTGTGGTCGCGCTGGGCCCCGCCCGACGCCCAGAACCGCATCGACCTCGCCTGCCGCTGCCTGCTCGTCGAGGAGGCGAGCGGCCGCCGGGTGCTGCTCGAGGCTGGCATCGGCGCCTTCTTCGACCCGGCCAGCAAGGAGCGCTTTGGCGTGGTGGAGCCCGGCCACGTGCTGCTCGACAACCTCGCGGCGCTCGGCCTGAGCGACGCCGACATCGACGTGGTGGTGCTCTCCCACCTGCACTTCGACCACGCCGGCGGTCTGCTCAGCGCCTGGTCGGCCGACGAAGCGCCCCGGCTGCTCTTTCCCCGGGCCCGCTTCCTGGTGAGCGCGGCGGCCTGGCAGCGGGCCTTGGCGCCCCACAGCCGCGATCGGGCGAGCTTCATCCCCATCTTGCACACCCTCCTCCAAGAGAGCGGCCGGCTCGACATCGTCGGCGAGGAGGGCCTGGGCGCGCACCTGGGCCCCGGCTGGCGCGGCCACCTCTCCGAGGGCCACACCCCCGGCCTGCTCCTCACCGAGGTGCCTGCCCCCGGCGGCCCCGTGCTCTTCGCCGGCGACCTCATCCCCGGCGCCCCCTGGGTCAACAAGGCGATCACCATGGGCTACGACCGCTTCCCCGAGCGCCTGATCGACGAGAAAGAGGCCCTGCTCGACGATCTCATCGCCAGAGGCGGCCGGCTCTTCTTCACCCACGACCCGGCCCTGGCGCTGTGCCGTGTAGGGCGCGACGCGCGCGGCCGCACCGAGGCGATCGAGGGCCGGGCCGCCCTGCTGCGGGAGGCCTGCTGATGCCTTCGCCCTGGGACCAGGCCCTGCACAACCTGCGCGATCGCCTCGACGAAGACCTGCTCCCCGGCCTCTACACCCTGGCCTCGCTGCCCACCGCCACCCTGCGCGCCGAGCTGGTGGCCGCCGGGCTGCCCTTCGTCGACGACGAGAAGATCGAGCAACCCTCCGCCGAGGCCCTGGAGGCCGCCGGCCGCCAGCTCGTCGAAGAGGCCGCCGAGCAGGCCAGCCTACGCGGCGGGCTTGGCGCGGCCTTCGGCCTCCTCGGCATCCCCCCCGAGGTGGTGGCCGCCCTGGTGATGAACCTGCGCCTCGCCCAGCGCCTCGCCGTGCTCTACGGCCACGACCCCGAGACCGACGCCGGAAAGCTGCTGCTGCTGCGGGCCTTCGCCACCAGCCTCCACCTGGAGCTGCCCCAGCAGGGCCAGCTCGCCCTGCGGGTCCACGAGCTGCGCAGCCTCACCCAAGCGCCCATCCAGGTGATCGACCGCGCCCCCCTGGCCGAGGCCCTCGCCCTGCGCGCCGTCGTCAGCCTCGCCCGCCGCCTGACCGCGGTGATCCCGGTGATCGGCGCCGGCCTGGGGGCCTGGGCGGCGCGGCGCAGCCTGCGGGAGCGCGGCGAGCGCATGCGACAGGTGCTCGCCCGGGCCAGCGAGGCCCCCCTGCGCCTCACCGGGCCGGCCGAAGAGGCGCTTGAGCTGCCGTCGCCCGGTGGACGAACCAGCGCCCCGCGCTAATGGGGCCCGCGCACGAGGTCTTTATGTCGCCCTTTACATCGGTCGCACAGCTGGTTCGCTGGTCGCCGCTCCAGCCCGGGGAGCCCGCTCCCAAGCTCTCCCTCACCGCCGATGAGGGCACCTGGATCCGCTTGCCGGACTTCAAGGGCCACATCAACGTGCTGCTGGTCTTCTTCCGCTCGATGTCCGACGACGCCACCGACGCCTGGCTCAAGGACATCCAGCGCAACCGCCAGCGCTTTGAAGACCTGGAGACCGCGGTCTTCGGCGTCTCGACGGCGCGCACCGACAAGCTGCGCGAGTACCGCTCCAGCCTGGGTCTGGAGTTCTTCCTCCTCTACGATCCGCTCGCCGTCGACTCTCGCGCCTTCCGCTGCTCGGGGCGCCTTCGGCCGGTGATCAAAGACAACGTGGTGCTGGTGGGCAAAGACGGCCTCGTCATCGAGGCCTGGCGCGGCCAGCCCAACGCCGAGACCCTCCTCGCCGCCGTCGCCCGCGCCCAGGGCGTCACCCTGGAGCCGGTGGCGCCGGTGACCTCCGCCCCGAGCGAGGTGCGCAGCCCCGGCAAGCCCGCCGCCGAGGTCAAGCATGTCGACGCCCCGGCCGCCGTCGCGCTGCTCCAGGCCAAGGACAGCCCCTACCTGCTGCTCGATGTGCGCACCCTGTCGGAATTCGAGGCCGATCACGCCCCGGGCGCCATCCACGTGCCGGTCGACGAGCTGCCCCACCGCTACCAAGAGCTCGGCCAGACCTCGCACATCATCTGCCTCTGTCAGGCAGGCAGCCGCTCCGCCGCCGCGGCGGAATTCCTGACCAGCATCGGCGGCACGCACATTGTGAACGTGTTGGGTGGCATGAGCAGCTGGTCGGGCGACCGCATCACGGGCGGGCGCGCTACGCCCTGAACCTACCCCTGGCGTTCGCGGAGGCCCGATGCGGCTCCTCACCCTCAGCCTGGTCTTTAGCGATGGGCTGATCCCTGGCGAGCGGCCGGCCGCGATCGAGGCGGTGGTCCGCGGCGCCTGGCTGCCTCTCTTCGAAGCCCTCTCCCAGGCGCCCGGGATCCGCGCCGCCGCCACCCTCTCCGGCACCGCCCTCGCCTACGCGATGGCCGAGGTGCCTGCGCTGGTGCGGCTGATCGGCGAGCTCGCCCAGCGCGGCCAGGTGGAGCTGCTCACGACTGCCCAAGGGGCCGGCGCCCTGTCGCTGCTGCCCGAGCGCGACGCCTTGGCGCAGGTGCTGGCCCAACAGACCCAACTGCGCGAGGTCGCCGCCGTGCCGATCCGCGGGCTGTGGGCCGGCAGCGCCACTTGGAACCCGGCCCTCCCCGCCTTGATGGCCCGGGCGGGGCTGCTCTACACCTTCGCCGACGCCGGCCTCTTCGCCGCGGCGGGCCTGCCCGAGGCCTCCCTCGGCGGCTGGTACCTCACCGACCGCGCAGGGGTCACGGCCGGGCTCTTCCCCCTCGATCGGCGCCTGCCGGCCTGGTTCCCCGAGGGCAACCTCGCCGAATTGGGCGCCGCCCTGCACCAGCTCGCCCAGGTCGGCGGCCGGCAGATCACCGTGCCCCTGCGCGTGGAGGCCCTCGGCGCCCTGCCCGGCTCCCAGGCCCACTGCTGGACCGGCGACAAGCCCTGGATGCCGCGGCTGCTGCGCATGGTGGCCCGAAACGCCGGCTGGCTGAAGACCACGGTGCCCTTCCTGGCCTTTGACCGCCTGCCGCCCGTCGGCCGCGCCTGGCCCTTGAACGGCAGCCACCCCGAGCTCGGCGCCCTGGCCCTCCCCGCCGCCTCGAGCCGCGCCTTGATGCTGGCCCACGAGCTCGATCTGGCCTCACCCCGCGCCCAGTCCTGGCAGCCGCCGGTGATCGGCCCGCCGGTGGAGATGCTGCTCGCCCGCCGCGACGAGGCCAACCGCCTGCACAAGGCCACCCTGCGTCTGAGCGCCGCCCTACACGCCCAACGCAAAGAGGGCCCGCGCAGCGAGCTGCTCGAGGGCGCCGCCCAGCAGCTCCTCCGCGCCCTGCCCGAGGCCCTGCTCGGCCCGCTGATCGCCCGGTCTGACCTGCGCGCCGCGGCCTGGCGCGCCTTGTCCGAGGTGGAGCGCGCCCTGGTCGTGCACAGCGGCGATCGCAGCGTGCGCCACGAGGTGGTCGACGCCGACTGCGACGGCCAGCCCGAGATCATCGCCAGCAACCCAGCGATGAGCCTCGTCCTGCGCCCGGCCACCGGCGGGGTGCTCTCCGAGTGGAGCCTCTTCGGCGTCGGCAATGTGGTGAACACCTTCACCCGCATCGAGGAGCGCTGGTTCGACCTCCTCGCCGATTCGGCCGCCGATCTGCCGGAGATCGAGGAGGACTGGACCGAAGAGGTGCCGCCCCCACCACCGCCCCCCAGCGAAGAGGACAGCGAGCCCTGGAGCGTGCCCCCCGAGGCCCTGGCGAGCCCGCCCGAGCTGGCGTCGCCGATCGCCGTAGAGCCCGGCCTGCTGCGCCTCTTGAGCGCCGATCGCCACAAGCGGGTGGCCCTGCACGACCGCTTCTTGGGCCCCGAAGCGACCCTGCAAAACGCGGCGATGGGCCAGCAGCCCGAGGTCGGCGACTTCGTCGATCAGCCCTACCGCGTCGACCGCATCGATCGCCTCGAAGAGGGCGACCTGCGCGTGGTGCTGGCCCGCGAGGGCGCTGTGGCCCTGGGCGAGCGCCACGGCCTCGTGCAGATGGTGAAGACCTTCCTGCTGCACCGCAGCGAGCCCCTGATGCAGGTGAGCTGGGAGCTGTCCAACCGCTCGGCCGATCCGCTGCGCACCCGCTTTGCCGTCGAGCTCAACTTCAACATCGACGGCAGCCTCGCCCCCGAGCGCAGCCTCTTCGTCGCCGGCCCAGGCATGCTGCCCCTGCACAGCCCCGGCGAGCAGGCGGCGGTGAGCGATCTGGCCCTGCTCTACCCCGACCTCGGCCTGCAGCTCCGCCTGCGGGCCGGCGGCGCCCCCACCCTGTGGCACTTTCCCCTCGCCGCGCCGGCGCTCGGCCCCGACGGCATTTACGCCGCCCCCCAGGGACACAGCCTCCTCCTCGTGTGGGAGCTGCACCTGTGGGGCAATGAGAAGAAGACCATGAACCTCGCCCTGCGCGCCGTGAAGCGATGAAGCGCGGCCAGTACCTCCTCGTGCTCCACGCCCACATGCCCTATGTGATGGCGCACGGCCGCTGGCCCCACGGCGAGGTCTGGCTCTACGAGGCCGCCGCCGAGGTCTACCTGCCCCTGCTCCAGGTCATCGACGAGCTGGTGGCGGCCGACATCCCCTGCCCCATCACGCTGGGCCTCACCCCCATCCTGCTGGAGCAGCTTCGCAGCCACACCTTCCGCGAGGGCTTCTCGGCCTACCTCGAAGACCGCCTGCGCCGGGCCCGCGACGACCAGGGCACCCCCGTGCTCGCCCCCCTGGCCCGGGCCTGGGAGCACCACTTCGAGGCGCTGCGCGCGCGCTGGGACGCCATTCACGGCGACATCGTCGGCGCCTTCGCTGCCCTCGCCGCGGCCGGCCACATCGAGCTGCTCGGCGGCTTCGCCACCCACGGCTACGCGGCCCTGCTCAAGCACGACAGCATGATTCACGCCCAGCTAGAGTTGGGCCTGCGCACCAGCGAGCGGCACCTCGGCCGGCGGCCCAAGGGGATCTGGCTGCCGGAGTGCTCCTTCCGCCCCGAGGGTCCCTGGCGGGTGCCGGCCCTCGGCCGCGAAGAGCACCAGCGGCGCGGCGTCGACCGCATCCTCGAAGAGCACGGCGTCAGCCACTTCTTCGTCGAGGCCGGCCTCGTGATGGGCGCGCGCAGCGAGGGCCTCGTAGAGGCCACAGGCTTTCGCAAGGTCGACTGGGAAGAGGCCACCCGC